>JACMKO010000015.1 GCA_014380065.1 Leptolyngbya sp. ES-bin-22
TGCAGTCACGATAATGCCAGTAAGGACTATACCAATCAACCGATCGCGCTCCAAACTATTGCTGACCAAATAGCGGCTGGCTCTCATCATCTCATGGGAGTCATGATTGAAAGTCATTTGAAGGCAGGCAATCAGAAACTTCCCAAGCACTTAGGCGACCTGGTTTACGGTCAAAGCATCACCGATGCCTGTGTGGATTTTGCCACCACTGAGACGATGCTGCGATCGTTAGCAGGCGGTCTTGCCAAAGCAAACGGTCAAGAGAAATGTGTCGTTGCAGTTGACTAGGGCAAGCTGAGGGCGATCGTTGGTGTCAGCGATCGCGCAGACCGTCTAAGGGTTGCGAATGGCATCCAGCAGAAGCTGTTGCTCTGCCCGCGCGATCGCCCAGTAAGTTGCTTCTACGGCACCTGGATCAACTGAGATAGACGTAATGCCCCAACGCACTAACGCCTCGACCAGTCCAGGATCATGGGAGGGGGCTTGCCCGCAGATCGAACAGGGAATTCCTAACTGTCTGGCTTGCTGAATCAGTTGGGCGATCGCGGCTCTGACAGCCGGATGTCGAGCATCAAACGCTGATGCCATTGTGCCATGATCGCGGTCTACCCCCAGAAGCAACTGCGTGAGGTCATTAGTGCCAATGGCAATCCCCTGAACGCCAGCGCGAACGTAGTCTGGTAGCAAAAACAAAACCGAAGGCACCTCAGCCATAATCCACAGTTGGAACTGTGCATTGTGCATGAGTCCAGCTTGCTGCACCCGCTCACGACAAAAGGTAAACTCCTCTACCGTGCGTACAAATGGCAGCAGTAAATGAATGTTTGAGTGTTTAATTTGCACCTGCGCCAGTGCTGCCAGCTCCAGATCAAAGAGGGTTGAGTCGAGGCAGTAGCTAAAGGTGCCATGTAGACCCAGCGTGGGGTTGACCTCTAGAGGAACGGCTTCACCACCTGGCAGTACCCTCGACTCGTGCGATCGTAAATCAAGCGAGCGATAGAACACGGGGCGGGGTGCCAGAGCCGCTGCAAACTGAGCAATCCGAACAGCCAACCGCTCAACGAGTGCAGCACTGCGCCCACTTTGTAGCCACTGAAGAGGATGTTGATGATCCAGAACTGAAAGCGCCAGTAATTCGCCGCGCAGCAAACCAATGCCATCGATCGGCAACGCAGCGATCGCGTCAAGATGATCAGGCTGACTGAGGTTCACCATCAGCCGTGTGCTCAGCGGCGGACGATCGCCTGAGTTCACGCTCTCGCTTGCTGGAGCGGCGGTCATTTCAGGCAACGGCTTGAGCATGTCCGCCACACGGTACACGTTGCCGCGATCGCCATCAATCAAGATGAGTTCACCCGTTTGGATTTTTTGAGTGGCATTGGCGGCTGCAATGACGGCTGGAACGCCCACCTCTCTCGCAATAATGGCGCTGTGTGAGGTCATGCTACCCTGCTCCAGAACAATTCCCGCCGCCTGCTGAATCAACAGCAACCAATGGGGGGGTAACATCTCAGCCACCAAGATTGTCCCTGACGGCATCGGTTCGATCGCGTCGCTCAGGCTGGAAATGACGTTGGCTTTGCCGATCGCGCATCCCTGTGCTGCCGCCAACCCAGTGACCAGCAACGCTTGCGGCTCCGATGTCACGCTTTGTCCGGTATGAACCAGTGCTGACGTAATCGGCTCTGTCTCTGCATGAAAGGGGCGATCGAGGGGTGCTGTTAGGGGTTTAGGCAGCGGCAAGGGCACCTCATGGCGCTTGTGCAGACGCGCCTCCGATGAAAGCGTGACAACTTGGGTGATAGAAAGCCGTTGCTGAACCTCATGCTCTGGATAAAGCGTCCACTCTAAAGCCGCGACATGACCCATCTCTACGACAACGCGTTGCACAAGCTGCATCAAGGCACTCATTTGCACATCGGTTAGAGAAAAGTGCGCTTGCTGACTTTCATCCGGCAAGTAGGTTTGTAGCAGGGGCAGCGCCGGGGACTGGGATGACCAACTGCCAAACTGGGTGTGAGTGCAATTGGGCGCATCCGCATCGTCTGGCTTCTGTTTCGCAGCCATACTTTCTACCACCTGGTAGGCGATCGCTCGGTTGCCCAACTGCTTCGTATGCACAACGCCACTAGCTGCATGAGCCTGGTACACATCGGGCAAAACTTCTCCCCAGGCGATTGCCATGCCCAACCCAGGGGTGGACTGCACCAGTACCGTGTCATCCAAAATTTGCACTGTACCAGACGCGATCGCCGATCGAAGCGGTTGCACCAGCACTGCCAGCTTGACCTGCTGTAAAGGAATGCCCAAGCGCTGCCAGTAAAACAAGCTCTTTGCTCGAAAAAGCTGTGCCCATAGACGCTTTAGCCCTTGAGCGACATCAGTTGTCGTTGCCTGACAAACCTGAAGATCGAACAATGCCGAACTTCTGCCGTCTGCGATCGCGCTGAGTTTAGACGCTTTACTGGCTGGTGCTTCCACAAATAAAGAGGGACGCAACACCAGCACTGGCGCATGTAGCTGCTGCATCGCATCGTCCAGTTCTGCCAGCCAAGCCGCTGGTAGGGGTGGCACCTCAATTGACTGCCGAAGCTGTTGCGCGATCGCTTGCAATTGCCGTGGATTGTCTATATCCAACCGGAGTGACGAGTAAGGTAGATCGGCAAAGAGAGGCTCTGACCAGTCGATCGATTCCAAAAACTGACTCAACATACCAGCAGACGCAACAAACCCTGGCACAACAGGGAAATCCTTTTGCCGCAACTGACTCAGGTAAAACGCTTTGTTGCCAACTAAAACCTGATGGTGCAATTGAATCTGATCAAGCCAGTAGAGATTAGCCACGGTCACAACTCATAGCAATGAATCAGTGCAAATATGAGTCAATTTTAGAGGATGTTTGAAACGTGTCTGGCGGTTGAACTGACTGAAACGAAGTCCACCGTCGTGGGCCGACTCAACAACTGATTGACTGCTAAAACTTTTTGCTTGGCGATTGAACTCGCCAGCTTTAACAACGATACATAGGAATTCAGGATTTCTGTTAACCGATCAGCAGGTATCCTCTAATAACCAACCACTAACCACTCATTTATGGTCGGTTGAATTCAGAGGGCGATCGAAAGTTTTCGACTGGAACCCCTTGTAGTGCTTGCTGCATGAAATCGCGCCAAACCGGAGCCACGTAGCCACCACCTGTTGCGCCCCTGCCGATCGGGCGGTAATCGTCGTTGCCCACCCAGACAGCAGTGGCAAGCTGAGGCACATAGCCCACAAACCAAATATCGCGTTCAGACGATGTAGTACCTGTTTTGCCTGCCACTGGACGATCGAGCCTTGCGCCTACGCCTGTCCCGCGATTAACGGCTCCTTGCAGCACATCGTTGAGCGATGCCACTGCCCACGGATCGAGCACAAGCTGCGGCTTCGGTGTGTTGTCCAGCAACACATTGCCTGTGCTGTCAGTGACCTGCACAATCAATGTCGTTTCGGAATACCACCCGTTACTGGCAAACGTGGCGTAAGCGCCAGCCATTTCTAAGGGTGTGAGATCAACCGCGCCTAACGGCAAGGAAACAACGGGTTCGATCGGGCTACGAATGCCGATCGTGCGGACAACATCAATCACCTTGTTTAGTCCCACTTCTTGCCCCAGGCGCACCGCTGGAACGTTGCGCGATTGCTCCAGGGCTGTCCGGATGGGCATGGCACCCCGGAACGAGTTGTCATAGTTTTGCGGCGAGTAGTACTCGTAGCCATCGGGATAACTGACAGGCGTATCTGAAATCGTTGAATCAGGGCTGTAGCGACCAGAGGCAAACGCCGTGTAGTAAACAAACGGCTTAAACGCAGAACCGGGCTGCCGCAGTGACTGCATGGCACGGTTGTACTGGCTCTTACGGTAATCAACCCCGCCCACCATTGCCTTCACAAAATGGGTACGCGGATCAACCGCCACCAATGCCATTTGATCGGCATAAATGCCCTGATTCACCAGATTTGCGTGCCCTCGCGTCACCACGTCTTCAGCAAGGCGCTGGAGCTTTGTATCGACCGTGGTTTGCACCCGCATACCGCCTTTGAGTACGGCATCCTTCCCAAAGCGCTTTGTCAACTCTTGCACAGCGGCTTCGGTGACGTAGGGAATCGTGCTGCCTTGAAAGGAGGTAATCTTGCCCAGTTTGATGGTTTGCTTCCGGGCAGCGGCTTCTTCTTGAGGGGTAATCCAGTTCAGTTCTTTCATGCGACGAAGCACGGTTGCCTGTCGCCGCTTAGCGGCTTTGTAATCGAGAAAGGGGCTAAGGCTTTCAGGCGCTTGAATGAGTCCTGCCATCATGGCAGACTCTGCCAGGGTAAGGTTAGCGGAAGATTTGCCAAAGTAGCTCTCAGCAGCAGTCTCGGCTCCGTAAGTGTTGTGTCCCCAATACACCTGGTTCATGTACATCTCAAAAACCTGGCTTTTGGAGAAAATCTGCTCCAGCCGTAGCGCCAGCACCGATTCTGCCACCTTGCGGCTAAAGGCGCGCTTGGGCGTGAGGAACAGGTTTTTGACCAATTGCATAGTTAAGGTGGAGCCACCTTCAACCGTTTCGCCCTTATGCCAGTTTGCTAAGAAGGCGCGGAGGACGGCACCTGGATTCACCCCATGGTGGGAGTAGAAATAGCTGTCTTCGATCGCCAGCACTGCCCGCTTTAAATCTGGCGAGATCCGATCCAACGGCACTACTTCTCGGTTTGCCTCACCGTGGATGCTGGTCAGCAGCTTGCCTTTCACATCGTAAATATGAGTTGTTTCGCTGGGTACATAGCTGCGGAGAATGCGAACATCGGGCAAGTTGCGAAAGCTGATGGCTAGACCTACCAGTCCGCCTGCAACCATAGAGCTTGTCAGCATCGTCATGCCCAGCACCATGCCTCCCGTTACCTTGCCAACTGTTTTGATGACCTGGTAAATCGTATCTGGTGCGCCAGGTTGCTTACGTTGTTGAAGAGTATTGGATGCCACGACGACTTTAGATCCTTACCAACGATTGAACAGGGCGGGGCTTGAGCCGATCGACATTGCTGAGGGGCACGATCGCATTACAGAGACTCAATCATACTATTCATGCCTGAAACGGACGTATCCGCACGGCTTTAGCAGCAAGGTTAACATCATAACTAAGGGATGGATGACAAACCACGTTAAATTAATGGCAGACAGCTTTTTGCCAGCTTCACGAAGCAACCATTGCGGTTCTATTGGTTTGTTTAGAGAGCGAATCAGCGCCGTAAGGCGACCGATGGAAATGAGCAAGCTGTCTGTCCTCTGTTACCTTGTGGTTATTTTCTGAACAATGTCCAATCTTTGGCTGCGGCGCGGCATCAGCGAAATTTTTCCCGATCAGGTAGAGTCTGCCAGTGCTGACGAAAACTTGATGCAGCGGTTGGCACCGAGCGATCGCCCCCTCCGCGTTAAGTTGGGCATTGATCCGACGGGAACGGATATCCATTTGGGGCACAGCATTCCCATGCGGAAGCTGCGATCGTTTCAGGATGCCGGACATACTGCTGTGCTCATTATTGGTGACTTCACTGCTCGCATTGGCGACCCCACAGGAAAATCTGACGTGCGCCGCCAGTTGACTGAGGATGAGGTGCGCGCAAATGCCCAGACCTATTTGAACCAGGCGCGTCCGATTCTAGACTTCGACACCCCTGGACGCTTGGAAATTCGCTATAACTCCGAATGGTTGTCCAGTCTGGATCTCAGCAAAATTTTGGCGCTACTGGCAACGATGACTGTGGGACAAATGTTGGCAAAAGAGGGCTTTGCCGATCGCTACGACAAAGGCAACCCCATTTATCTGCATGAATTCCTGTATCCGCTCATGCAGGGCTACGACTCCGTTGCGGTAGAAGCGGATGTTGAGTTAGGCGGCACCGATCAAAAGTTCAACATCGCAGTTGGTCGAGATTTGCAGCGTCACTTTGGGTTACGTCCGCAGTTTGGGCTACTCGTGCCGATTCTGCTAGGCACCGATGGCATTCAGAAAATGTCGAAATCCCTGGGTAACTACGTGGCGCTCTCGGAAGATCCGCTCACGATGTACTCCAAGCTAGAGAAAACGCCCGATTCGCTGCTCAAGTCCTACTTTGAACTACTCACCGACTTGCCAATCGACCAGATACCTGAAAATCCCCGTGACGCTCAAAAACTTCTAGCGTTGACGATCGTCACGCAATACCACGATGAAGCAGCCGCAAAACAGGTACAGCAAGACGCGATCGCCCTTGTGCAAGGTAACACGACCCAGGCGGATACCGTTCCAGAATTCTCCCTATCCTCGGTGCAGTTTCCCGCCAAGCTATTTTTTCTAGTCAGCACCAGTGGCTTATGTAAAGGCAGTTCCGAAGCGCGACGACAAATTCAGGGCGGTGCCGTACGGCTAGATGGGGAGAGGGTTGATGAAGTCGATCGGGTGTTCGACTCCCCCAATGACCTCACGGGCAAGGTACTTCAACTCGGCAAAAACAAATTCGTCCGGTTTGTCATCTAGAACCAAAGAAACCTCTCTGCACTCTCCGCGTCTCTGCGGTTCATTTCCATTGTCCTGCTTCAATCGCGCGCTGTTAACATTCCCAAAACCCCTTCGCAATGGTCGATTTCTTCTCTACCTATGGCTTCCTCATCGTTTCCATGCTGTTGGGAGCCATGCTGGGACTGTCGCTTTACCTACCGTTAATGGCAGGGCAGCTATCGTTGGCGAGTCCTGGCTTTTATGCATTGGGAGGCTACATCGCGGCGATTCTGTCTACGCAAGTGTTTAAAACTGAGGGAAACTTCCCCATTTCGCTACTTTTGCTAGAGATGCTGCTGGCTGGGGTGGTTTGTGGACTGCTGGGAATTGTCGTCGGCATTCCAGCGTTGCGGCTGCGAGGAATCTATTTAGCGATCGCCACCATTGCCTTCGTCGAGATTCTCCGCATCCTCGCCCTGAATCTGGAAATCACAGGTGGTGCAGTCGGCATTTTTGGCATCCCGCAACCCTTTCAGACGGCGATCGACTACCTGTGGATCGTCCTACCCTTACTGGCAATCAGCATCGCCTTTGTCTATCGATTGGAAAATATTCGCGTCGGTCGCGCCTTCATCGCCATTCGCGAAGATGAACTAGCCGCCGATGCAATGGGCATCAACCCGACCTATTACAAAGTCCTGGCATTCGCGCTGGGTGCTGTGCTAGCAGGCGTTGTTGGTGCCATCAGCGCTCACTTCCTCAACACCTGGAATGCGCGTCAGGGCACGTTCGATGCCAGCATTATTTATCTCACCTTCGTGCTGATTGGCGGCTCCAGAACGGTCGTTGGTCCCGTTGTAGGCGGCATGGTCTTTACCGCTTTGCCAGAGATTCTCCGCGCTGCTGCTGACACACCGGGACTTCCCCTCTGGCTGGCGCAATTTCTCCGCGATGGTCGTCTGATTCTCTTTGGCTTGCTGATTGTGCTTGGAACTATTTTCTTTCCACAAGGGCTAGTTACTCCTAATCTGTTCAAACCACGCAAGCCGCGACAGAAAGCTTAAATGAGCCATATTGCCCTGGCAGCATCAGACGCGGAAATCGATCGCTGCTTTCCCGTCATGCTCGAACTCCGTTCCCACCTTGTCCAAACAGAATTTGTCCAGCAAGTACAACGACAGCAGCAGCACGGCTATCAACTCGTGTACTTAGAGTCAGATGATCGTGTCAAAGCTGTAGCAGGATTCAGGCTATCGGAATGCCTTGCCGCTGGGAATTTTTTGTATGTCGATGATTTGGTTGTCCGATCAAGAGATCGTTCTCACGGCTATGGTGAAGCACTCTTTCAGTGGCTCATCGACCACGCCAAAGCGCATCATTGTGAACAGCTAAGCCTCGATTCTGGTGTACAGCGCGTTGCCGCTCATCGCTTCTACCTGCGGCAACGCATGGAAATTACCAGCCATCATTTTGCGCTTAAGCTTTAGTTTGGCGATCGATCATGTCTACTTTTTAATGGGAGGGCGCTCCGTCTGAATGGGGCTGGCTTCCACTCCATGCGATGCTAACTTCAGCCGCAAAAAAGGATATTCAACATACCGATAGGTAACGCCTGCCAGACTAATCACAAGCAACCCACAAATACCTATGAGTAGCCAGAAGGAGAACGGATTCATTCCTTTAATGGGATAAACGCGATCGACAAGCCGTAAAACGCAAAAGAGCACAATGCCGTGCAGAAGATACACGCTATAGCTAATCGTGCCAAGATATCTCGATGCCGAGGCAGTGAGTAAGCTAAAGAGATCATTACCGCTGGCAATGAGTACAAAAGCGACAAAAATAAGCACGATCGCCCACTCATTAGAAATATAAGGTTGTGATCTAAAAAGGGGAATCGCAGCTAAGAGCAAAATAATTCCTAGCGAAACTCGCCTGTCCAAAAGCCATTTTTTCGCTTCAAGCTGTTTCACTAGATAAGCCGCCGCCATGCCAAATAGAAAGTTCATCAACATTATTAGCGGATAATAGCGTGTCAGCAGAATGCACACCAGCAATCCGAAGAACAACCCTATAAATCTTAAAGGCTTCACGAACCAGGCAAGCAGCGGCAGCAACAGATAAAACTGTAACTCGTATCTCAATGTCCACTGCACTGAGGCATTAATCAAGCCAACCGAACTATAGTTAATATCAGGGAACAGTTGCTTATCGGCATCAGAAAAACCGTAAATGCCACAGATAATCCAACTGCCAACCTGTATCAAGAATCTTGGCAAGCTAACTTTGAGTGAAAAGTTGGACAGAATCAGAACGATAAGAATCATGACAGCAAGTGAAAACCAGTAAGCTGGCAACACTCTTAACGCTCGCTTGATGTAAAAACGCTTGACATCAAATTTAGGTTCAACCATTATCTTTGACCAGAACAAGAAGCCGGTAATCATAAAGAAGAAGATAACCGCTCCCTGTCCCAAGAAGGCGTAAACGTTTGATGGCGCTGTTTGCCAAACGCCAAGCTGAAAATATTGATAGCTCACAACAGCATGGTGGAAAAACACACCCAGCGCTAAGAAACCCCTTAAACCATCTAACGCTTTATACCTTGCTTTACTAGCAGTTTGAATTGCTGCTTGGTAAAAAGTTGAGCGACTGACGATGAATTTGGCAACCCCAAAAAGCAGGATGCTAAGGACGATCGCAGGAAAGATGCTGGTAACTGTCATAACGAAAAGCTGTTAGCTAGTTTCACAAAGCAGAATAGAAACCGAGTACCTCAATCTGGCTATCGAAAATCTGGCTATCGAAAGTTGGGCACGATCGGAGACAATAAAGGCATCAACCGTTCACCTCCTCTGCCCATTACTCCATGTCCCCAGCGGAACTTGTTAATGCTAGCCCAGAATACTCTGCTGGTTCGACGCTAGAGGCAAAAGGATTAACTCGCCGCTTTGGTGGGCTAATCGCAGTCAATAACGTTTCTTTCACCGTCAAAAAAGGTGAAATTTTTGGGCTAATTGGTCCCAACGGGGCAGGAAAGACCACTCTATTCAACCTCGTAACAGGGTTAATTTCACCGTCTAGTGGGCAAATGCTCTATCGAGGCACTGAAGTTTCTCGCTTGCGTCCGCATCAGGTAGCCGCTAAGGGCATTGCCCGCACCTTTCAAAACATTCGGCTGTTTGCCAACCTCTCCGCGCTGGAGAATGTCATGATCGCTCAGCACCTACACAGTTGTAGCGGTGTCTTCAAAGGTGTGTTGGGGTTGCCGCCTGCGCCTCAAGAAGAACGACAGATTCGGCAACGGTCAATGGAACTACTGGCTTTGGTTGGGCTGAGCGATCGCGCCGACGAACAAGCTCAAAACTTTGCTTATGGCAACCAGCGCCGCTTAGAAATTGCCCGTGCCCTCGCGCTGCAACCACAAGTGCTGCTACTCGATGAACCCGCAGCAGGCATGAACCCAAAGGAGAAGCATCAGCTTAGCGACTTCATTCGGCAACTTCGCGACCAGTTCAACCTCACTGTGCTGCTCATCGAACATCACGTGCCACTGGTCATGGGCTTGTGCGATCGCATCGCCGTTCTCGACTTCGGGCAGCTTATTGCACTAGGCGAACCAGCCCAAGTCAAAACCGATCCAGCCGTTATTGAAGCCTACTTGGGAGCCGAATAACTCACCGTGTTCCCCACTCCCTATGCCCCCCAATCCCCACTCCCCCTCCATGTCCTCCCCATTGCTCAAAATTCAACAGCTCAGCGTGAACTATGGCGGCATTCAGGCGTTACAGGCGATCGATCTAGAAATTAACGCTGGCGAAATCGTCACCTTGATTGGCGCTAATGGAGCGGGTAAAACTACGACATTAAAAGCAATTTCTCGCATCATCGGCATTCACGAAGGTCATATTCTTTACAACGGACAAAATATTACTCGCCAACCTGCCCATACAGTTATGAAGGTAGGCATCGCCCATAGCCCTGAAGGGCGAAAAATCTTAGCGCGACAAACCGTACTCGACAACTTGGAGTTGGGCGCTTATGTCCGCTCCGACCGCCTGGGTATCAAAGCGGATATCGAACAACAGTTTCTTACCTTTACTCGATTGGCAGAACGTCGCCATCAATTAGCAGGCACCCTTAGCGGTGGCGAACAGCAAATGTTGGCGATCGCCCGCGCCCTCATGAGCCGCCCCAAACTACTGCTGCTGGACGAACCAAGCTTAGGATTGGCACCCACGATCGTGCGCGAAATTTTTACGATCATTCAGACGCTTCATACCGCAGGCGTGACGATCCTGTTAGTAGAGCAAAATGCCACGCTTGCTTTACAGTACGCCGATCGGGGCTACGTCTTAGAAGCTGGACACATTACGCTGGCTGGAGCCGCCAACCAACTGTTGAACGACGAGCGTGTTAGAAAGGCTTATTTAGGTTAGAACCTGTCCTCTCTCTTTACACAAACTCTTTAGAGTTTTTTGCAGCTTTGTCAGCACGATACTTTAACCACATGCACAAAGGCCACAGTAAGCCTTTATCGTTATTGAGCGCTGCGTCATTTTCTAATCCATCAACAACGCTCATTCAGGAGAAAAAATGTTCTGCTTTGCGCCTTGTTCTTACAGCTAACTTTCTTACAGCTAACTTTATCCTGTGCTTAGAAATCCCTAGCTTTCTTCAAAGACTCCATAAAGGAACTGTCAACCCTTCTGACAGCCTCTATGATTTATGTGTGAGTACAAATTATACGTGAGCACAAACAGGCGTGAATCTGCAACGACAGCAGTGCAAGTCCCTGCAAGAACGATCGATAGCAACGAAGCAAGCAGGGTGCCCCCACCCGGCGAGCGACAACAAGTTTGACTATCTTTCCCCGCAACTGTCTAAGCTATAACGCTAGCGTTCGTCGCTGACCTGAAAAGCAGTTGTCAATCTCAAAGCTGCCTTATACAAATGCGTTTGCAGCATCCTAGCATCACGGCATGATGGCATTGCCTGAGTACTCGCCCAAGCAAAATAGCTGGCAGCAAGAAGTTAGCAGCTAGATTTTACTTCTGATGGCGTTTAGCTTCAAGTTCTTGCAGCTAAACGCCAGCAACATATCCGTATTCCTAAACCTTCGCAGCCGCTTGAAGACAGTTCTGTAGCGCCACCCCCTGCATGTTGGACTGTTTAGTTGCAATAAGAACTGTCTTTAAAATCCCCGCACTCAGTTGGGACACCTTTTTGATTCAGTTTTTCCTCTGCATTCTTCCCCAAATTCAGTCTTCCACAGGTTGATCGCCCATTGCCCTCTCACCTCTTCTATCTTTTTTAAAGCGGCTTGCTTTGGGAAATAACTCTACTGGCACGCTATGCATCTAACATTTACGGTAGCTTTTGAGCCATGCACATACTTAATGACGCTACCTTAATTCAGCAGTTTATTAGCGGCGAAGCAACGTTAGCAGCCAACCAAAACCTAAGGATTGAATCTGCCTTCGACAGCGTTCAATTGCTGTCGAAACGGGGAGGGTTGCTTGCTTCCATTAAGCGCATTGCCAGTCGTCAAACCGTTTTGATGCGACAAAAATCTGACTACAGCACATTGATGCATCAAGTCCTGCTTGCGCATCATTTCATCCCAACTCCCGGTAGAGGCGACCAACCTGGCTTTGAGCAATACCGGGCAGACGAAATTCCAGCAGGCTACGAAGTAACATATGCAACAGCCAAAGAGTTGTGGAAAGAATGGTGGAGAAAGGCTCGTCAAGCAAGCATCCACAGCATCCACACAGATCTGCTGATTTTTGCCCGTGACACCTGGTATCCCATTCGTAACATTATCTGTAGTGAAGGCGTTCTATTTATTACAACTCTAGTAAGTGAAGCTTCCTTTGAGAGTGATGCACAGCTTACTTGGCTACGGCGCTTGCCTGCGCCGCGTTCTGCCGCCATACCGCCGACATCTCCTATACTTGCCCAATCACTTCATCCGCTAAGCAAAGCAGCACAAGCGACCACCAATCAAAAAGAACACCCGATCGTTTCTGCATCAGCTAGCTTTCTGAGCAAACCCGCTGTTTCGGCTAGTGATCCCTCTGCTCCTGATTTGAGAGCAGTGCTGCGGTTCCGACAGGGCAAGCTTTACGTTACAACAGCGCTGGGTGACGTTGTGGTAGAAGGCAACCATCTCAAATATCGGTTGGATGAAGGAATGCGAGGAACCAAGCCTCAGGAACCGCTCAATTTACGTGGCTACCGCGAAAGCCGAGTGGTTAATCAGTGAGGTCGAGCAGTGACAAGAGAGGTAGGGAAAGGGGGCAGCGTTTCAGGAGGGCTTGTCACACAGCCACCTAGCAAAAAAGCACTCAATAGTTTTATTGACTGGATTCTCCTCGGTAGTAACCCTTAGGGGGTAGTGAACTCTCTAGCGAATTGTTAGAACAGTAAGCACTTAAGAAGCAATTGCAAGTAGGAATGATACGTGTCGCTAAGCGTTGGCTCTTAACCCTGTTGCGGTACGTGTCTTTTTAGTCACAGATCACACTTTTCTAGTTACAACGAGCCTGGCTAAGGCATGTACTGCCGTACCTCGCATCAGTGCTATATTAAGAAAAGTAACGAATTGAAAGTGTGAACAAACTGCGGTTGCTGCAAGCTGTCGTTTCTGTATTGAGTGAGGACTGAACTACGTGACTTCTGTACTGAACCTAACGTCCACGGCTGAAGCGTCTCTCATCGCTGATTTTTTTCAGCAATCTGAAGGACGTTGGAAATCAGAGCGTCGCTACTACACGCTTCCAGACGGAGAAACAAAAGAAGTTGTTAGCTTGATTACCATTCGCTTTCTAGAGCGAAGCAGTGCTGAGTTAAGCCATTTAGCGGACTTGCATCACATTGATGGCACCTTGTTAAGCTGTGGTGCTGAAGTGCTTTGGGATAGCCACGATTCGGCGACAGGAAAGCCACAATCGGCAGGCTCTACACTGTTTGGTGCTTCTGGTGCGACGCTGTACCGCGATCGCGGATTTGCTACTACTAAGCCAGTTTCAGCAGCCTTTCACTTTTCCCATCCCACCACACTTTGCCTACGCACAGAATACAAAGGGTCTGTGTTTGAGGAGGAACTGAAGCTTGTGGGTCGCAGTTACCGCACTCGCCAAACGATTATCTCGCGTGCGGGAGAGCAGCAGATGATTGGTCAATACTTAGAAAAACGGCTTTAAGTAAGGACAAGCGGTAAAGGTCAGGGTGCTTTCAGTCTTCTATCTGAACTACCATCCCCAGGAGCCTAGCGTACCTTTGAACGGTCCCACAATGTCGCTGGTGACCCAACCGCCGTAAAAGTTGCCGGGTTGTGGTTCTACTTTTTCGCCGTCAACGTAGCAGGCATCCATCGGTGCAGGATAAAACGCGACATGGTTTGTGATCGCCACAAACGCGAGCGTTGGTTCAGGATAGTACCAGGCAACATCATCCAGTCGTTTGTCACCGATTACGAGGCTATAGTAAGCGCCGTGACCTTTCCATTCACAGTAGGTCGATCGGGCGCTTTTGACCAAATGTTCCTGCTTGATGTCCTCAAGTGGAATGTAGTAAACCGGCGGATGGCTAGTTTCCAGGACGCGCTTTGCCTGGTGCGTATCGGCGATTGTAATACCGTTAAAGATGATCTGAATGTGCTTGGCAGTCTCTTCTAGGCGAGGCGGACGAGGATAATCCCAAACGGATTCCTGCCCAGGTTGCGGTTCAAGGCGTTGTTGGCTCATAGATCCATTTTAACGACTGTCACGATGAGTGGTGAAGCCGGAGGCATGGAACATGAAGCTGGGGAAGATACGTGAGGTTACGCAGTCAAGCAGCGGTTTGCGTTAATGTTCAAACAACCCTTGATATTGCAGCAAGTCTAATTGGGCGATCGTTGGGATGCACTGAAAGCACTGCTGTGCTAGATCCCACCGTTCTTCACGCTTCAGCATGGCGATCAGCTTTTGACGGGCACTGAGTAAGTAGCGAACATCATTCGCTGCATAACGAAGCTGTTCTGGTGACAAATTGACTGCATTGCCCCAGTCCGAGCTTTGAGCGCTTTTGTCTAATTCGACGTGTTCAAGCTCTTGCACCAAATCTTTCAGACCATGTTTGGGTGTGTAGGTACGAGCGAGTTTGCTGGCAACTTTAGTGCAGAAAAGTGGCTTGACGTTGATACGCAGATGGTAGTGCAGTGTGGCAACATCAAAGCGCGCAAAATGGAAAACTTTGACGCTACTTTCCGCTTCTAGTAAACGTTTGAGATTCGGAGCGTCGATCTGTCCACGATCTATGCGCACGACGGTAACGCGATCGAGCGGGTCACAGAGTTGCACTAAGCAGAGGCGATCGCGCTGAGGCAGCAAGCCCATTGTCTCGGTATCCACCGCGATCGCCTCTGCTTGAAGATACTCTGCAAGCTGTTCTTCAGACAAATCGCGATCGCAAAGCTGGAAATCTACCAATGCCATCGTGAACCAAAGCGTAGGGTACAGAGACCAGAGTACAAGGTATCAGGACAGTCAGCACCACTTCACTCTTGAGCAAGTGCCTCGATTTTAGAAACACTTGACTTCAGAAACAAATGTACACTCCGCTTTGGCGAGCCTGTCGTTTTGTGACTGTCTCATCAGCGACGACGCATAAAAACTTGGGTGAAGTAGTATTCTCCCTTAGCATTTTGGGCGATGCCAATCCCTGTCAGATCGAATGATCCTTCAATATTTTGACGATGACCAGTGCTTTTCAACCAGCCTTGCACAGCTTGAAGCACCGGGTCGCTGTATCCCTGATTGTACGCTACGTTTTCTGCCGCACGGCTGTATGGAAGTGTACGGGCGATCGCCTGTACGCGCTGCTGAAAACCGTTATGGCTAAAAGGTGTACGACCCGCTGCCATTGCCTGACTGTGCGCCCGTGCTTGTTCGCTGATACGCGCATCCAACGTTAGCGGTGGCAGTTTACGGCTGGCACGATACTGATTGATTTGAGTGAACACTGCCTGCTCTAGCGCTGGTAGGGATGAAGCAGCCTGAGCCGTACGCTGCTGTAAACCTGTTACAGGTCGAGCCGAAGCAAAAAGGGCACCTACCGTTGCATCAGAAAAGACCAAACCGCTTGCGATCGCAAGCACACTTACTGCGCCAACTTTAAACGCTGTGGAAAGCATCAGCATAACCTCGCATCAAATCTATTGATGTTATGGACCCACCCAGTATTCAGGAGTTCCGCATCAGTTTAGTAAGGCTTAGACTCTGGCAACACGTGCGGTCGGCGACAAGCAAAATTGGAAACAGATGAGGATTGTACGGTCGTGCTGAAAGCGTCTGTTCTTTAGACTGGAGATTACTACAGATGAATTGGGATTTGTGGCTTCAACGCTGTAAACCTGTGCATGATGAGTGCCTCGTTACAGCTAGTGACCTTGAGCAGCACAGACTACCCCGTAGTGATGGTTGTCATGACTAGGCTCATAACGCCACAACGACACAAACCTTTATCCTTCACCCATTAACCCATGACCGACTCCGATTTCATTGTCGGTGCAGCCGTTTTTGACTTAAACGGTTTGCCCAAGGAGTACTTTACGACTCCTGAAGACGGCAATATGATCTGGGTACAGACGATTTTTCAGGCGTTGGGTCTGCGATCGCTCCTCATGTCGTCTTTGCAGCTTGAGGGCTTTCATCATGCCACCATTCTTGGTACTGACCATTCGGCAGTGGTTGTTAAGCAAAAAGCTCACTACGTCGCGTTACTGATCCAGCCACAAGCTGCGATCGATGCTGCTTTTATCGAATGGGTACAAGCCATTGAACCCAGCGAACTTAAGAACAATCCTCGCTTTCATACGGCTTGATTGCTCGACAACGTTTAACCGCACGGCTGAACAGTACCATAGGAGTGTAGCGCATCGGCTTTGGCAATCATGACCACGCTTTTACCACAAGCACCTGCGATTGTTTATCCCAGTGCCGATGGTGAACCGTTGGCAGAAACCTCTGTACATATCGATGCGATTATCGATGCTGTTGTGGTGCTAAGACAGCATCTAGACGGTCAATCTGCGATCGTTCTTGCTGACCAGTTCCTTTATTACGCCCAAGGCTATCCTAAACTACGGGTTGCGCCCGATATTATGGTGGTCTTAAACGTCACTCCGGGTCCACGCGACAATTACAAACTTTGGGAAGAAGAGCAGGTTCCGGTTGTCATTTTTGAGATCACATCCGAGGGCACAAAAAATCAGGATCAGGGGTTCAAGAAAACGCTCTATGAGCAGCTTGAAGTCCAGGAATACTGGCAGTTTGACCCCAAAGGCGAATGGCTTGAGGATCAGTTAAAAGGCTATCGGCTGCACGGAGAACGATACGAACCGATTGTTGATAGTCGCATCGAACCGTTGCATCTTCGGATTGCCGTTGATGGTCAACAGATCGCCTTTTATCGGGAAGACACTGGCGAAAAACTGCTGGCATCTGGCGAATTAGCACAGGCACTCCGAAAAGAAGTGCGATCGCGCCAACAAGCAGAAGAACGAGCCGAACAAGAACACCAACGAGCTGAACAAGAGCGCCAACGAGCTGAACAGGCGGAGACGCAAGTAGAACAGTTGAAGGAACGGCTGCGATCGCTCGGTGTTGATCCAGAGATAAAGCTGTAAATTCTGGAGCTTTAGAGTGCGATGCTCTTAAAACTGCGGCGTTGCTGCACAGCGGGAGAATCACTTACAGCCGCTTTCACATGGATAAGCCACAGATTGTAGAGTGGGCACTGCCCACAGAGCTTACACCGAGGCTTTTTGAACAATTGTGGGCACTGCCCACCCTACTGAAAATTGCTGTAATTGCCCTCTTCCAAGAAGAGGGGGAACAGAACTTTGCTCATGTTGGAGAATCTGTGGAGAGGCAGGAGTTCTGCACCACTTGTTGCGTTTCAACTGATTGCGCTAAAAAAAGTAGCGATCGCTGTTTTCAGGCGATCGCTACTAATTCAGTAATTCAGCTAAGGGAAAGGCGCAGAAATAAGCTACCAATCAACGCGGGAA
The DNA here is from genome assembly GCA_014380065.1 of Leptolyngbya sp. ES-bin-22. Classification (GTDB taxonomy): domain Bacteria; phylum Cyanobacteriota; class Cyanobacteriia; order Leptolyngbyales; family Leptolyngbyaceae; genus Stenomitos. The sequence goes on from JACMKO010000015.1 coordinate 17,560, forward strand.
TCCCAGCGTAGAGGCATTGCACTGCAATGCCTCTACGCTGGGATAGTATTTACCCGCAAGTTCCTAATTTCTACCGATGCTTACTTGTTTGGCTGTGGGGTCATCCGTAGATATGGTTTGACTTCGGTCAGCCCTTTCGAGAACTTTTGCTTCGCTTCTTCGGTAGAAATTGACGGCACAACTACCACATCGTCGCCATCTTTCCAGTTTGCAGGTGTGGCTACACCATAGTTGTCAGTCAATTGCAGCGAATCAATGACCCGCAAGACTTCATCAAAGTTGCGTCCTGTGCTGGGGGGATAGGTCAGGGTCAAGCGCAGCTTTTTCTGGGGATCAATCACAAACACGGTTCGGACGGTCACCTTTGCATTAGCGCTGGGGTGAATCATGCCATAGAGGTCAGACACTTTGCGATCGGCATCAGCAAGCAGCGGATAGTTAACCGTAGTGTTCTGAGTTTCGTTAATATCGGCGATCCACCCTTTATGGGAGTCGTTCGGATCGACGCTGAGTGCGAGCACTTTTACATTGCGCTTATCGAACTCAGGCTTGAGTCTTGCCACTTCGCCAAGTTCAGTCGTGCAAACAGGAGTATAGTCAGCCGGATGGGAGAAGAGTACAACCCAGCTATCCCCTGCCCAAGCATAAAAATCGATGGGTCCCTCGCTGGACTCTTGAGTAAAGTTGGGGGCGGCATCGCCTAATTGAAGAGTCATAAGCGTCTTTCCTGGTAGGTTACGTTAGCTGCATCTAGACAGCTTGTTATCATTTTATCTAAACTCCGGTTATCCGCTCGGAGTTTAGATCTATATACCATTTTAGCTTAGCTGTTTAAAGGTCGCGTAAAGGGAGAGGCAACAATTTAAATACTACTATGTGAGTGACATAAGCATCGGTCAGGAAAAGCTTTACAACTGGGCAAGTAGATTCACTGGGATTGTGTTGGTCGTTCTTAGCTTAGCTGCGTCGTTGGTTGAAGTGTCACTTGCAACCATTCTCAGTAGGATGGGCACCGCCCATTCATTGCCAGAATGCTTATGCCATCGTGTGTGTGAGTAAGGCTCATCCTACAATTTGTGGTTTATTCATCTGGAAACCGCTGTCACGTCGACTATTGAAGTCGTGCACTCTTTGAGGTCTTTCCAGCGATCGCCGACCTCTTTCCACTTCTTCTTTATCGGTTTGGCACCTGACAGGAGACTCTATCAGTATGGAGAGCGCTGCATGAGATGAGCGAGCTTGGGAAAATCTTTATGTTTAGTCCTCATCGTTTCTCTTACTAGTGGCTTTGAGCCTATTAGCGGCTTTGAACCAGTGGTGGTGTGCGATAGGCGGTGAATCACGTCGCTTAGAGTAGTTCCACCCTAGAAAATTCACGGGGCGATCGCTGCAATACTAAATATCTTTTGTAAAAACTTACCCTAATGGTCGGTATTGCCACTGTATATTTGGGCAAGATAATAACAGCCCTAGATCTTACAGACCTGTATTACTTCATGGAAGCTAAAGTAGCGGACTCAAAAGCCTTGTTAGTTGTTGATGAAAAGCCCCTCTCCTTAAGGCAGTGTCTGCGTTACTTGCAGGCAGCGGGTAAACTGCAAGCCTTTGTTGGCGATATTCTGCGGCAATATGTTCTAGAGCAAGAGCTAGAAACCAGGCAAGATATTGAAATTAGCTCTGCCACCGTTGAACAGTCAGTGATCGATTTTCGGTTGCAGCAGCAGCTTACAGATAGTAAGGTCTTTCAGGAGTGGCTCAACCGCAATGGCTTGACCTACGAGCAGTTTCACAGCCAAATCGTCGGCAGCTTCAAGCTCGAAAAGCTGAAAACTCAGGTAACGCACGATCGCCTGCAAGAGCATTTTATTGAGCGCAAGGTGTTTTTCGATCGCGTTGTGCTGTCTCGCATTGTGGTTGCCAGCCAAGAACTGGCAGAAGAACTGCACAGCCAGATTACTGAAGGCGCAAATTTTGAGCAGTTGGCACGGGAGTACTCAACGGCTGATGAGCGGGTTGCCAATGGCATGATGGGTCCGGTGAGCCGAGGCACGTTGCCCGATGCCTTGAGAGCCGCGATCGATTCTGCCAGCCCAGGCGAAATGGTGGGACCGCTCGAATTTGAAAAGTTTTGGGCAATCTTTCGAGTAGAGCAGTTTTTACCTGCAACCTTAGAAGACAATCAGTTGCAGCAGGCGATGCAAAATGAGTTGTTTGAGCGTTGGCTAGCAGAAAAAATTCAGACCATGACCGTTAAGCTACAGGTGAACGAATGATTGCTAAAGAACTAGCTACCGATTTGCCTTGGGATGTACCGCCGCTCTCATTGCTTGCCCCCGACCAGCAGGTGCAGTTTAAACAAGCGGCGACCATTCGTCGCTTCAGCTTGGGCGATATGCTGTGGTCTACAGATGACCCTGGCAGCCAGATTCTGGTGGTGAGTGGCAAGGTGCGCCTGGTGCCCGAAGACGGGCAATCAATCATGCTGAAAAAAGGCGATTGGCTGGGCGATCGCTTGGATCTGCCTGGTTTTTGGAAAGCGAGAGCCGCTGACAAAGATGTGGTGATCGCACAGTGGGCGGTTGAGCAGTGGGATCAAATTTTCTCGGCGGAACTGGAACGCTTCTGGGCACTACAGCGCAATCGCTATTTACCCAAAACCGCAGAAACCCCTCAGTCTGTCTCTGGGTTTCCGTTTGTGGCAGGGGTTAATACAGCCGCAGCCTGCTTAACGATGGCGGCAAGCCATCTCCAGATTCCAGCCCAACTGGAGTGGGTGCAGCGACAGTTGCGAGGGCAGCGATCGGCTGATGTCGTCGAAGCCGCCGAAAAGTTAGGGCTGCAACTGCGACGGCTTGACACCGCTTGGAATAATCTGCGGCAGCTCGGCTTACCAGCGCTCATGCAATGGCAAGGTGATTATGGCGGTGGTACTGCGAATGGAGCGAATGCCGCAAATGGCTCAAGCCTGATTTTGCCTGACTCAGCACGCCCAGTGACTGCGACGACTCACTGGGTTATAGCGTATGCCGTCAAAGGCGATCGCTTAATTGTGGCAGATCCGCTCAATCCCAGTCATACCTGCGAAAGTGTGCCGCGTGCCTTGGTGGAAAGCGTTTGGGATGGGCAACTTTGGCAGATCGAGCAGATCCAGAAGCAAGAGAAATTTAGCCTCGCCTGGTTTTTGCCTGCCATTTGGAACTATCGCAAGTTGCTGGGTGAGGTGCTGCTGGCATCATTCACGCTGCAAATCTTAGGACTGGCGACACCTATCATTACTCAGGTGGTAATCGATCGCGTGATGGTGCAAGGTAGCCTTTCCACGCTCGATGTGATGGCGCTTGCCCTGTTTGCTGTGGCGTTTTTTGAGGCGGGGTTGGGCATCTTGCGCCTGTTCATTTTTACCCACACCGCACGCCGGCTTGACCTTAGCCTTTCTGCCCAACTGTTTCGACATCTCATGCGCCTGCCGCTGTCTTACTTTGAGGCGCGTCGGGTGGGTGACACGGTTGCTCGGGTGCAAGAACTCGAAAATATTCGCCAATTCCTTACTGGAACTGCTTTAACGGTTATTTTGGATGCCGTTTTTGCAGTAGTCTACCTGGTCATTATGTTTGCCTACAGCATCCCGTTGACCTTTGTGTCGCTGGGGATGGTGCCGTTCTTTGCGCTGCTGACGTTGACGGTCACCCCGGTTTTGCGACGGTGGCTGAATGAAACCTTCAACCGTAGTGCAGACAGTCAATCCTTTCTAGTCGAAACAATTACTGGCATTCAGGCGGTAAAAGCGCATAGTGCCGAGCGAGTGGCGCGCGATCGTTGGGAAGGACTGTTTGCTCGCTTTATCCGCACAGGCTTCAAAGCCTCAACGACATCGAACATCAGCAACAACATTGCCGATTTTCTCACCAACCTGTCGTTCCTACTCATTCTGTGGGTCGGTGCCAAGCTGGTGATTGAACAGAAGTTGACGATCGGTCAACTGGTCGCCTTTCAGATGCTCTCTGGCAGAATGACAGGACCGCTGCTGCGTCTGGTGCAGCTCTGGCAGAACCTTCAGCAAGTGTTACTCTCGGTTGATCGCATCGGCGATATTCTCAACACGGCTCCTGAAGCGGAAGCCGGTTCTGGCTTAGTGCTACCACCCCTTCAAGGGCAGGTAACCTTTGATCAAGTCTTTTTCCGCTACTATCCCACGCAAGAACCCGTCCTGCGGGGCATTTCATTCAGCGTTCAACCAGGGATGTTAGTAGGCGTTGTGGGACGCAGTGGTTCCGGCAAGAGTACGCTCTCCAAGCTGATTCAGCGCCTGTACTCAGTGGAATCTGGGCGCATTTTGATTGATGGGTTTGATATTAAGAGCGCTGACCTCGCGTCGCTCCGTCAGCAGGTGGCGGTTGTCTTGCAAGAAGATTTTCTTTTCAATGGGTCAGTGCTGGAAAATATTAGTCTTGGCAATCCAGATATTGGTGCCGAACAGGTAATTGAAGCGGCTCGGCTGGCAGTTGCTCACGACTTTATCAGTGAATTGCAGCACGGCTACGAAACCAGCGTTGGTGAGCGAGGCACAGCGCTATCCGGTGGACAACGCCAGCGTATTGCTTTGGCGCGGCTATTCCTTTCCAATGCACCTCTTTTAGTACTGGATGAGGCGACGAGCGCTCTTGATGCAGAAACTGAGCAGCAGGTTCTACAGAATATCCAAAAAGTTTCGCAAAACCGCACGGTTTTCCTTATTGCACACCGCTTTGCCCCCCTCAAACGAGCTGATTTAATTGTGGTTTTAGAGAAAGGGGTGCTGGTTGAAAAAGGCACTCATGATGATTTGCTCCGCAGTAAGGGATTGTACTGGTCTCTCTACCAGCGACAGCAGGCATCAGTCTAAGGATCGTGGATTAAATAAAACCGACAAATTGTTCGTAGGTAGGGGCGCACAGCCGTGCGCCCCTACGGAAAACGCCGAGGTTATTAAATTCTTGTTCCTAAGTATGAGAAGCAGGGACGCTGACTGACAAAGCTTTCAGAGATCGCCTGCCCCGCCTGCACTGAAAGTGCGGACTAACAGGAGCAAGTCCTCTGTAGGCTTTTGAATCACGGGCGGATAAGCAGCCTTTCAGTCGCTTTGCCAGTCAATCAGGTAGGGACGTTACCCGTAGCATCCGTATGACAAAATAGATAACGTCCCTATGAAGCAAGAGCAACACAGTTAGAACAGCACCTTTTGTGCCTGTTTTGAACCAACGATCGTGTGTCTTTCTTCGATGCAACACCAAGGCACCTTGCCTGTGAGACTGGAGCTTGCGGTGCTTGGACGATCGCGCTGTGGCGATCGTTGCTTTTTACCGTTTGATTGCAGTCAGCCTAGCTGTTTGAGTCTTCTACGTGAAAACCTCAGCTTTCGGGTGCATCAAATAAAATCTTCGTAAAGATATACGAAAATAATTGTTCATTTGTTATCAAACGCTGAAGGGTTGGGCAATATAGCAGAGCCATGTAGGTGTAGACAGCAATGCCCGCAGATTCTATCGGTAATACTTTAGCGACCGCTAAGCCAATCTTTCCAATCGTTAGTACACAGACGTTAACCGAGTTCATTGGGGTTGACTCTAGCACTCTCGATGCTAATGATTACTACAGCTTCAAACTTGCCCGCACTAGCAGCTTTACACTCTCACTTACAGGATTGAGTGCCAACGCAGATGTCCAGGTGCTAGATAGTGCTGGGGCGATCGTAACAGGTACGGATGGCTCTGCACTGAGTTCGAGCAACACAGGTACCTTGGCCGAGTCGATCAATAGCATTCTCAATCCAGGGACTTATTACATTCGCGTCCTGCCTGGACCTGCCACCGATCCGCTGAACCCGCTAACTACAACGCCCAGTACAAACTACAACCTGAACGTTGCGGCAAATAGCAATACCAAGACAGACATCCTCTGGCGAAACTATGGAACCGGAGAGAATGCCACCTGGGTTGTGGATGGCACTACTCTTGTTTCTAGCGTCTATCTTCAACCTACTACAGACTTAAATTGGAACATTCAGGCAACTGGAGACTTCAATGGCGACGGTAATACTGACATTGTTTGGCGCAACTACGCGACTGGGCAAAATGCGTTCTGGCTAATGAATGGAACGACGCTTGTATCACCTTCGTTCTTCCCCACAGTCAGCGATCTTAACTGGCAAATTCAAGGAGCTGGCGACTTCAACAGCGACGGCAGCACCGATCTCGTTTGGCGCAACTATGCCACTGGGGAGAATGCTGTCTGGTATATCAAAAACCTTACACTCTCCTCCAGCACGTACATAGAACCACTGCTGTCTCTCAATATTCGTATTCAAGGAGTCGCCGATTTTAATCTTGATGGTAATCCTGATATTCTTTGGCGCGATTATTCATCAACCACTAACAACAACTTCATTTGGTTGATGAATGGCACCACAAGAGCTGGTGTAGCCGTCCTGCCGTCTGTTGCTGACTTAAACTGGCGGATACAGGGAACTGTTGACCTAAACGATGACGGTAACTCAGATTTGCTTTGGCGCAGCTTCGCTACAGGTGAAAATTATGTCTGGTATCTCAAGGGCACAACCTATAGCGCAGCTGCCGCATTACAGACTACAACCGATTTACGCTGGCGAGCCACTCCGCCCTTCAATCGCTTGCTGCCAGCCGTGCGTGCCGATGCGGCCGGGAATTTGACCACTACTGCCTTCTCGATCGGTCCAATCAACGGTAGCGGCACATACCGTGATGCAGTTGGCGGTACTGATACGAACGATTACTACCAGTTCTCGCTTGGTAGTGTCACCCAACTCGGTTTGGCGTTAACTGGCTCAGGGGGTGGTTCACTCAATGGCGATCTGGATTTACGGTTGTACGATGCGTTTGGCGGCGTGGTGGCAAGCTCTACCAACGGTGGCAACGCGATCGAAACGCTGACGGTTAGCGGCTTGGTTGCAGGAACCTATTACATCCAGGTCGTCGCCAGCTCTGGCAGCAGTGCTTATGAGCTGGGGATTAACGCAAACAATCTGCCTGTTCTAGTGAGTAATAATGCACTCACCGTGAGTGAAGGTGCTGCGTTAACGATTAGCAACACATTGCTGCGAGTCACAGACGAGAATAATCCGGCTGCTCAACTGGCATACACGCTGCTGATACCGCCAGATAGCTCTAGAGGAAATCTAAGCTTGAATGGGGCAGCGATCGCCCAGAACAGCATCTTTACCCAGGCTGATATCGACGCTGGTAGGCTGAGCTACCGCCAGAACGGGAGTGAAACACTCACTGATAGCTTTGTCTTCAGCGTTTCTGACGGCGTGGGTGGCGCGATCAGCAATACCACCTTCACCATCAATACGATTCCCGTTAATGATCCACCCACCTTGTCTATCAACGCCGCGTTGACGCTAAGTGAGGGCACTGCCGTTAGCCTTTCAAGCCTCAATCTGCTGGTGACAGATGTAGAGCAAACGCCAGCGCAGTTGATCTATAGCCTGAACAGTGTGCCAACTAACGGCAGTCTCTTGTTAAATGGCACGGCGATCGCAGCAAGCAGCACGTTCACGCAAGCCGATATCAGCAGCGGCACCCGGCTGAGCTACAGCCACAACGGGACAGAAACCACAAGCGATAGCTTTACGTTCACCGTCACTGACGGGGCAGGCGGGACGGTGGCGTTGTCACCGCAAACGTTTAGCCTTGCCGTTACACCTGTCAATGATGCACCTGTACTGATTGCCAATCGAGGGTTGACCGTCACAGAAGGGGCTGCCCCCATCATCACGTCGGCGCTGCTGCAAACTAGCGATGCTGAATTTACGGGAGCCGCGATCGCGCCACAGCTTCCAGACCGAATTATTTACACAGTAGGCACATTGCCCATCAATGGGACGCTCTTCGTTGGCACAAACGCGCTGGCTGCTAATGGAACGTTTACGCAAGCAGACCTGAACAACAATCGCATTCTCTACAATCACAACGGTAGCAAGACCAACAGCGATAGCTTCGTCTTCCGCACCTCTGACGGTAGTAATGTCACCACCGACTCGACCTTCAACATCATTATTTCTCCAGTCAATTCGCCTCCAGTCCTGAGCTTAAATGCAGGTTTAGCGGTTAGCGAAGGTGCAACCGCGAATATTGGCAGCACGCTACTCCAAGTGACTGATCCAGACAACCCGCCGCCGCAGGTGGGATATACGCTGGGTCAGAGACCACTCAATGGCGACTTGAAGCTGAATGGTACTGTTCTGACTGCTGGGCAAACCTTTACGCAGCAGGATATCAACACGCTCAATCGCCTGACATATCAGCACAACGGGAGCGAAACCACCAGCGACAGCTTTAGCTTCACAGCCTCTGATCCCTTTGGGGCAGCCGTGCCAAGCACAACGTTTACGATCGCGGTTACGCCCGTCAACGATGCGCCAACGCTTTTGTCCAACGTTGGACTCACGCTTTCAGAGGGCACGGCTGGCAGCATCACCACAACGTTGCTCAACGCGACTGATGTAGACAACCTGGACTCGCAGCTTACCTACACTGTCTCGACACCCGCTCACGGCAGCTTGCTTTTAGGGACAGCAGCCGTCACCAGTTTCACGCAGGCCGATTTGGCAAGTGGGCAGCTTAAGTACGTGCATGACGGGAGCGAGTCGATTTCGGATAGTTTTAGCTTCACCCTCAGTGACGGTACTGCAACCATTGCAGCGAGAACCTTTAACGTCTCTGTCATTCCGGTCAACGATTTACCTGGACTGTCTAATAATGCAGGGCTGACATTGGCCGAAGGGGCAACGAGCACGATCGCCAGCACGGCGCTCGCCATTACAGACAACGATGGTCCGGGTCCTTTGACCTATACGATCGGTGCTGGCACAACTAGAGGCACGCTGAGACTGGGTGCGGCTACACTTGCAGCGGGGCAAACCTTCACTCAGTCAGATATCACAGGCAACCGCCTCTCATATACCCATGACGGTTCCGAAACGCTGGCGGATAGCTTTACCTTTACAGCCTCCGATGGCTCTACGGGAACACTGGCTCTCACGACCTTTAACATCGCCGTTACGCCTGTCAATGACGCACCGATTCTGATTTCCAATGGCGGCATCACCCTGCTGGAAGGTGCTCTCACAACCATCAGTAGCAGTGTGCTGCAAGTCAGCGATGGCGATAGTCCGCCGTTGACAAGCCTGGTTTATAACGTGACCAGTGCTCCCGCGAACGGTGCTTTGTTGCTAGGTGGCAGTACCGTCACCAGCTTTACCCAGGCAAATCTGAACAGTGGGCAACTGGTCTATCAGCACAATGGCAATGAATCGCTGTCCGATAGCTTTACTTTTACGGTGACGGATGGTGTGGTGACAACACCCGTGGGTCCAAGCGTCTTCAATATTGCGGTGACACCCGTCAATGATGCGCCCGGACTTTCTAACAATGCTGGCTTGACGTTGGCGGAAGGGGCAACGAGCACGATCGCCAGTACCGCACTTGCAATCACCGATAACGATGGTCCCGGTCCTTTAACCTACACGGTGGGCGCTGGCACAACCAGAGGTAGCCTGAGACTCGGCACAGCAACCTTGTTGGCAGGGCAAACCTTTACCCAGGCAGACATTGCAGGCAATCGCCTTTCCTATACCCACGATGGGACGGAAACGACGGCAGATAGCTTTAGCTTTACTGCTTCCGACAACTCGACGGGCACGATCGCGCTGACCACTTTTAGCATTAACGTCACCCCTGTCAATGATGCTCCGGTGCTGACCGTACCGGGCTTCCAGGCAGTGGATGAAGATCTGCCTTTGGCGTTTACAGGCACGAGGCTTGTTACCGTCAGCGATGCGGATATCGGTGGAAATCCACTGGTGGTAACGCTTTCGGCATCTGGCGGTACGCTCAGCCTCAACCCTGGCAGCCTGACTGTCAATAATAACGGCACCAGCCAGGTCACGCTCACCGGACAGCTAACCTCAGTCAACAATGCGCTGAGTAGCCTGGTCTACAGGGGACTATCGAATTTCAACGGTCCAGACACGATTAGCATTGGTGTGACTGATCAGGGCAGCACAGGGGCAGGCGGCGTGAGCACTGACACGAAGACGATCGACCTGATTGTCAACCCCATCAATGACGCACCGACTTTGACCGTTCCTGGCGCACAAACCGTTCTAGAAGATACGGTGCTATCGCCGGCAACCCTGATTGACACCACCGATGTTGATGCGGGCACCAACCCAGTGAGGGTGAACCTGACCGCTACGAATGGTGCGCTGACACTGGGTACAACGGGCGGACTAACCTTTACGGATACCACCACGAATGGCAGCGGCACGATCGCCCTGACAGGCACGATCGATAGCGTCCGGGCAGCGTTAGCAACCCTTAGCTACCAGGGCAATGCCAACTACTTCGGTGCTGATGCCATCACGATTAGGGTGGATGATCAGGGTGCCGTTGGCGCTTCGGGCGCACTCAGCATCCAGAAAACTATTTCGGTGGGTGTCATTCCCGTTAACGATGTGCCGACCTTTACGGCTGGCACTGATCTCGTTGTGAATGAGGATGCCACACCACAGACCGTAAATTGGGCAACGGGCATTGCTACGGGTCCAGCGAATGAGTCGAGCCAAACGCTCAACTTCATTACGTCTAATAGCAACGCCAGCTTGTTCACCGCTGCACCCACGATCGACCCCAGCGGCAGACTGACCTATACCCTTGCTCCCAACGCCAATGGTACGGCAACCGTAACGGTCAACCTCAGAGACAATGGCGGGACTGCCAATGGTGGTGTCGATACGTCACCCGCCAGCATCTTCACCATTACCGTGAACTCCGTCAACGATGTGCCGTCGTTTACAAGGGGTGCCAACCAGACCATCAATGAAGATGCAGGTGCACAAACGGTAACAGGCTGGGCAACCGCCATTACAGCCGGTCCAGCCGATGAAGCGGCTCAAACCCTGAACTTCCTGGTCAATACCGATAATCCATCCTTGTTCTCAGCCGCGCCCACGATCGACCCTGCAACAGGTACTTTGACCTACACAGCCGCGCCCAACGCCAACGGCACGGCGATTGTGACCGTACAGCTTAGAGATAATGGCGGGACTGATTTGGGTGGCGTTGATCGCTCCGCACTTCAGACTTTCACCATTAACGTCACTGCGGTTAACGATGCACCCATCTTCACCCTGCCGAATCCGCCGAGCGTGAGTGAAGATACAACGCTGGCGATCGCAGGCATTAGTCTTGCCGACGTTGATTCGGGCAGCAGTCCACTCGTGGTCGCGCTCTCTGTGGTTAGCGGCACCCTTCAACTGGGCAACACCGCTGGACTCACCATCACCGCTGGTTCCAACAACAGCAGCAGCGTTGCCTTCAGCGGCAATCTCAACGACATCAACGCGGCATTGTCTGGACTCAGCTACCGTGGCAACCTGAACTTTAACGGGGCTGACACGCTGACACTCACTGCCAATGATCAGGGTGCAACAGGTGCTGGCGCGATCGGCATCGACAGCAGGGTACTTGGCATCACGGTCGCGCCTGTCAACGATGCGCCTGTAATCACTATTCCTGGCAGCCAAACGGTAGACGAAGACACCAATCTGCTGCTTTCTGGCATCAGTGTCACGGATGCCGACTCGAATCCCAACCCGATCACGGTCATCGTGTCGTCAACCAACGGTACGCTAACCCTTGATCCATTGGTTGCAGGCAGCAGCACTCTGACGCTGACCAATACGCTGGATGCCATCAATACCGCGATCGCCAACCTCACCTACCGAGGCAATCTCAACTACAACGGTGCCGATACGATCACGATCAGGGCGAACGATCAGGGCAATACGGGCTTTGGTGGCTCTCTCACCGATCTCAAGACCATTAGTGTGACGGTCAACGCCGTCAACGATACGCCGACCCTGGCTGTACCCGGAGCGCAGACGATCAACGAAGACACTAACCTGGTTTTCAACGCAGGTAGAGCCATCATTCTGAGCGATGTAGACTCTGGCGCGAACCCCATCCAGGTGAACTTCACCGTCAGCAATGGCACCTTGACGCTGGGTGCAGTTGGCAGCGGCGGCGCACTCACGGGTAATGGCACTGGTGCTGTCACCTACATTGGCACATTAGCAGCCCTGACACCCGTCCTTAACACTCTGACCTATCGCGGCAGGCAGGACTATTTCGGTGCCGACACCCTTAATGTGACCGTCAACGACCAGGGCAACACGGGTTCTGGTTCACAGGGCATTGTCACTGGCTCTGTCGCCATTACGGTTAGCTCCGTAAACGATGCACCCGTGCTGCTGACAAACCGGGCGCTGACGTTAAGCGAAGGCACCTCTAGCGTCATCACTAACTCCCAACTTCGCACGACAGACGTGGACAATACACCTGCTCTGCTCGTTTACACCCTGTTCAGTGCGCCGAATCCTCTCACCAGTGGCAGTCTAAGGCTTTCCAATGGTGGCGGCACAACGGCAACTCTGGCGGCGGGCGGCACCTTCACGCAGGCAGATGTCAACAGCGGCTTCCTCTCGTATCTCCAGAACGGCAGTGAGACAACGAGCGATAGCTTTACTTTCAGGGTCTCTGACAACACGCCTGGTAGCATCACGATTCCAGGCACGGGCAACGCGACGTTCAATATCGTAATCAACCCGGTGAATGATGCGCCCACGATCGTCAACAACAACAGACTGAACCTGAGCGAAGGGGCAACAAGCACGATTTCCAGCACCTTACTCAGTGTGAGTGATGCCGACAACACAACGGCTCAACTGAGATACACCCTGAGCAGCGCTCCCAACAGCGGAAATGTGCGGTTAAATGGCAGTGCTCTCACCACGGGGCAAACCTTCACGCAAGCCGATATCGAAAGCAATCGCATCTCCTATCGCCACAACGGTAGCGAAACCACCAGCGACAGCTTCATCTTTGCGGTGAATGATGGCGCAGGCGGCACCACGGGTAGCAGAACGTTCAATATTGGCATCACCAACACGAACGATGCACCGACGATCGTCTCTTCGGGTCCTGCAACTGTAAACGAAGGCGCAACGCTTAACATCACTAACACTCTGCTAAGAACCTCCGATCCTGATAACCTCACCTCAGAGCTGGTTTACACCCTGCCAACCGTGCCCGTCTCAGGAACCCTCTTCCTGAACGGGACAGCTCTGGCTGCGGGTGCGACCGTGACGCAACAGCAGATCGACCAGGGCGCACTGACTTACAGACACAACGGCAGTGAGCCAAGTGGGAACGATATCTTCGTCTTACAGGTGTCGGATGGTACAACGACCTTAGGTAGCCGTGTCTTCAACATCAACGTCAATCCGGTCAACGACCCACCAGTGCTGGTGAGTAACACAGGGTTACTTCTAGCTGGCGATGCGCCCTCGCTGACGGTCATCGGCAGTGACCTGCTACAGGTCACGGATGTCGATAACACGACCGCTCAGTTGACGTACACCCTTACGTCAGTACCAAACCCAACCGTTGGCATTCTGCGGTTGAATGGCACCCAGGTCAACGCTGGGCAATCCTTTACCCAGGCAGATATTGATTCGGGGAACCTCAGCTTCGACTACCTCGGCAACGGCAGCGGCGAAACCTTCCAGTTCACGGTGTCGGATGGTGGCGTAGGTGGCACGCTCTCCAATGCGTTCTTCTACATCAACTTCAGCTATTCGTAGACTGAATCGACTTCGCTTAAAGGCAACGGATGCTATGCAATGATTGTGTAGCATCCGTTTTTGGATGAAACGGTCAATGGGATGCGTCTAACGGTTCTCAACCCTCCGTAAATTTTACTCAAGGCGGCAAGAGTCAACCTGATCGAACCCTCCGGCTTTTGCCTTCTGCCTTCTGGCTTACTACACCTCCGCTTTTGCTACGAGACAGGTGGCGATCGCTCTGCGCCTAAAAGGAGAGCATCAATCTAGCCGCGATACGCCAGAATCTTTATAGGGATTCACTAGGTAATTTTCAGCATGGATATCAAGAATGGCTTTATTGATGCGATCGGCAACACCCCGTTGATTCGGCTGAATAGCTTCAGCGACGAAACAGGCTGTGAAATTTTGGGCAAGGCAGAATTTCTTAACCCCGGTGGCTCTGTCAAAGATCGAGCAGCGCTCTTCATCATTCAAGCGGCGGAGGCAAAAGGGCTGCTCAAGCCCGGAGGCACAGTTGTTGAAGGAACCGCAGGCAATACAGGCATTGGACTGGCGCATATCTGCAACGCCAAAGGCTATAAGTGCCTGATCGTCATCCCCGAAACGCAGTCGCAGGAAAAGATTGATCTGTTGCGGACGCTAGGAGCCGAAGTCCGCACTGTGCCTGCCGTGCCCTATAAAGATCCGAATAACTATGTCAGACTTTCTGGCAGCATTGCCGCTGAACTGGATAACGCAATTTGGGCAAACCAGTTCGACAATCTGGCAAACCGCCATGCCCATTACGCCACTACAGGTCCCGAAATTTGGGCGCAGACCGATGGCACGATCGATGCCTGGGTTGCAGCAACAGGTACAGGCGGCACCTATGCCGGAGTCTCCATGTTTTTGAAGGAAAAGAACCCACAGATCCGATGTGTTCTTGCAGACCCAATGGGCAGCGGACTTTATAGCTATGTCAAGACAGGTGAGCCGAAGATGCAGGGCAGTTCCATCACCGAGGGCATTGGCAACAGCCGCGTGACTGCCAACATGGAAGGTGCACCAGCCGATGATGCCATTCAAATTGACGATACCGAAGCGGTGCGAGTAGTGTACCAACTGCTGGAAAAAGACGGACTGTTTATGGGTGGTTCAGTCGGGATTAACGTGGGAGCGGCGATCGCCCTGGCAAAACAGATGGGAGCGGGACACACGATCGTCACGATCCTGTGTGATGGTGGCAGCCGCTATCAATCTAAGCTTTTCAATCGCGACTGGCTAGCAACAAAAGGTCTGTTGCCAGCGGCATGAGACTGTAAATGTGAGCGATCGCCAACTGGCATGAGGAAGTAAGCCGATCGGTAGATCTATGAAGCAAGAGCATAAAGTTTCAATAAAACACTGTTTTCGCTAATTTCTGTAGCTTATAATACAGATATAAATAAATCGTTCATCTGGCCGATAGTCAATTCGGCAGACGGAAGTAGGGAGAAGTCCCGAAGGAACGCGCCTCAACCACCACAAACCACGCATTTAACCAAGAGGCGAAAACCATGCAACTTACTTACCGTGGCGCTCATTACGAATATACTCCCCGCAGCGCCGAAGCCGTTCGAGAATCAAACGTTTTTCAAGCCATTCGACCCGCTTTCAACCTGCACTATCGCGGCTCTGTTTATACCGTTGACCCTAATGCAGAACCGAGTTTGCCAGTGCTACAGCCAGTTGCACAGCTAGTCTACAGAGGCTCTACCTACGCCTTGAATGGTTGGACAGCATCCACCAATGTCCAAAGTGCGCTCAGTGTTATCTCAAACAACTCTCGCTCAAACAAGAAAACCTCTGGCAGCGCAGAGATTGCAACGGTTCATCGCAGCAATCTCCACAATAACTTACAGCGCCGCCTTCAAGTGGCACGTGAGAGCGGCGATCAAAGCTTAATCACCTTGCTTGAGAGTGAGCTACAGCAAATCGCATAGAGCCTCACAACTCTCACTAGGGTTCTCATGATTAGGAGACGGTACAGGACACCTGTACCGTCTTTTTGTGCCAGCAATGCATTCTGCGTATAACATGGCTGACATCAAATCATGCTGTAAGGGACTTGTACAATGGCAACTGATCAGCCGTGTCGATGGGGAAAATCTGGGCAGGCTTTAGGTGGCATCAGGTTGCGATCGCTCGTCGCCTACTCATGCTACCGCGCGCTTCTTTGGTCGGGGCTTGCAGGCAGTTGGGCGATCGTTTCACTCACCACAGCCACCGCAAGTCAGGCGCAACAGATTGTGCCACTGCCGCCACCGCCGACCGTTTCAGTACCAGGACTAGCTGCTCCTCTCACCAATTCAACGCCGTTACCCGGTGGTGAAACCGTTTTTTTGGCACCCGTTAACCGTCAAGGGGCAACGATCGGTCAGTACACCGTTCACGTCAATGGCGACAGCCCTTACCTGTTACAGCAAGTGCGATCGATCGAACCAACGGCATCTGTGCAGCGCTATCAAGGGCAAGCGGTCATTCAAGCTGGGACATTCGATAATGAAGCAAGCGCTCGACGGCAAATTGCTGCTCTTAACGCTCAAGGGATTATGGCTGAGCTAGCGACGACCAATGCAGCGGTCAACGCAACGCCACTGACAGCCACAACCAGTCGGTACGTTGTTATTGTCCCAGGTAGTCAAAGCGAGCTTGCTAGACTGGCCGATCGGGCCGTTCGCATGGGCATTCGCCAGGAAGCCATTCAAGAGAAAAGCGCACCGTTGGGTCCGCACCTGGAAATTGGCCCCTTCGCGCAACAAAGCGACGCTAAGAAGATTAGTCAGTTCCTGAACGGTGGTGGGCTTGATTCTCTGGTTTACTACAGCCGCTAGGTCATGCAAGTCAGCGATCGACACCTCTATCTTTAGGCGTTGCCACTTCATGAGAGTTAAGTTGTATAGTCTCGTTTAGCTGCACACTCACCGTGCAAGAGTGCTGCATATGCGAGGATTACAGCTTTGGCAGCGTCAACAAGAACCCAAACTCTTCAGCAAATTGTGGTGACGGCTGCTCAAATGCGGCAGATTGAAGCGCGTCTCTTTGCCGCAGGTATGCCTGTTGAAGCGTTGATGGAGAAGGTCGCCGGGCTAATTGTTCGTCGAGTTGAGGCGCTCTATCCTAACCACCGCCAGCATTTTGGTGTATTGGTTGGACCTGGGCACAACGGTGGTGATGCGCTGGTTGTAGCCCGTGAACTACACCTTAAAGGCTATCCTGTTTCGCTTTACTGCCCGTTCTCCAAACTCAAAGATCTGCCTGCCCAGCACAGTCGCTACTGCCAAAGTCTAGGCATTCCCTTTTTGGAACAGGTAGAAGCACTACAAAACTGTGACGTTTTGATTGATGGCTTGTTTGGGTTTGGGTTGGAGCGATCGCTCAGCGATGACATCACCACTACAGTTAACCAAATCAACCAGTGGTCTCAGCCTGTAGTCAGCATTGACCTTCCTTCAGGGCTGCATACCGATACCGGAGCAATTTTAGGAACGGCCGTACGCGCCACTCATACTCTTTGCCTCGGCTTGTGGAAGCAAGGACTCTTACAAGATCAGGCGCTTGATTATGCAGGCAGCGTTGAATTGATCGATTTTGGTGTGCCTTTAGCAGATGTGTGGGCAGTATTGGGCACTTCACCACCGATACGACGTGTAACGCCAGAGCAGGCGATCGCCCATTTGCCACTGGTGCGTTCTGCTGCGACCCATAAATACAAAATGGGACACGTCTTGCTGATCTGCGGCTCGCGCCGCTACGCGGGCGGCGCGGCGCTTACTGCTCTCGGTGCCCGCGCCAGTGGCGTTGGAATGCTCTCGATCGCGGCACCCAAAGCCTTGAAAGCAATCCTTACGACACAGTTGCCAGAAGCGCTGGTGTGGGGCTGTACCGAATCAGAAACGGGCGCGATCGCTCAATTGCCTGACGAACTTGATCTAAGTGCCTATGATGCGATCGCGTGTGGTCCTGGTTTAACGATGGATGCGAGTGCTGTGGTGCAGCAAGTCTTAAATCAAAAGCAGGCGATCGTCCTGGATGCTGACGGTTTGAACATTCTTGCCCAGATGGGTACATTTCACACCCTTCAGGCTCGACAAGCGCCAACGGTGCTTACACCACACCTGGGCGAATTTAAGCGCCTCTTTCCCGATCTGGCAGACCCTATGCCGTGTCGAATCACCGCTGCTCAAGCTGCCGCTGCAACCGCTGGTGCCATTGTGCTGTTAAAGGGCGCACGGGTTGCGATCGCCAATCCTGAAGGCAGCGTCTGGATCAATCCCGACAGTACCGCCGCTCTTGCCCGTGGCGGTAGTGGTGATGTCCTAACAGGGCTGCTCGGTGGGCTACTGGCACAAACGATCGCCACACCTTCTTCCACTCGCTCTATTTTTGAAAGCGTTCAGGCAGGGGTTTGGTGGCACGCACAGGCAGCCATACTAGCCATGCAGGAGCGCACAATCTTGGGCGTTGATGCCTTTACGCTAGCGCAGTACCTAATTTCAGCGTTGCAGAAGGTGTCGCCTCAAAAATAAGGCGCGATCATGCTCCTTGCACAATTTATGTCAGTTAAATTGCAACCTGTAGTGCAGCGCATTCCTGGTTTCAAATGGTTGTGCTAAGGCAACATCCATGACCATTGGTTGTGTTCCTTAAAGACGACAACCTTAAATGAGCTAGAACAGGAGGTGTCGGGTATATTAAGTGCAATTGATGGTCGCTATCAATTAGTAGAGTGCTGTCGTAGGAATCTGTTAGGTTAGCTGCCTGTACTCCTAACAGAGCGCTTGCTTGCTTTATAGTTCTACAAAGATGCTTCATCACCACTAATAAACTATCTCGCTGCGTTGCTCCGTCAACCACTCATCCCTCTTAAACCATTGCCAACCGCAATGCCAGAAAAGGGCTACAGGTAAGCGCATCTGTACCGAGTCAAGTAAAACTGCTTCATTAATCGACCGATCTCTTTACCAGGCAAGCCCCTCCTATGGAAAAACCCTCTAAAATTAGCTTCTCAAACGGTTTGGTTGCAGAGTTAACTCGGCTTGAAACACCAGCAGATTTGACTTCTGAGCTACATCGACTGGGCTTTGAGGGACGGCAGCCCGCACTTGTGGTCATTGGTGGTGCCAGCAAGCTGAGCGAAGCAGATTTTCATCGGTTGCAGAAGCTATTTGTCGAGGTGCTAGCGCCTCTAGCGCAAAAATGGCAAGCTGTAGTGATTGATGGGGGCACCGACACTGGAGTGATGCGCCTTATGGGGCAGGCTCGGTCAGCCATTAGTGCAAACTTTCCGCTGATTGGGGTAGCGCCATGTGGTCTGGCGACGTTGCCGACTGAGATTGCTACGATGCCGGATGCTGCACCGTTAGAGCCGCATCATACTCACTTTATTCTTGTGCCTGGTTCAAACTGGGGCGATGAATCCGGTTGGATTGCCAAAGTTGCCAGCGCTATTGCCGATTCTGCTTCCGTCACCGTATTAATCAATGGCGGTGAGATTACCTGGAAAGATGCGTCACAAAGTGTGAAGGCAGACCGCTCGATTATTGTGATTGCTGGTACTGGACGCACTGCCGATATCCTGGCGGCTGCGCTTCAGGGTGACTCTAAAGACGAGCGGGCAGCGGCGCTAGCTGCTTCTGGCTTGGTACGCGCGATCGATCTAGAAACTGGAGCCGACACCCTTGCCGCAATGATTGAGGACATTTTTGCTGCTAAAAGCTAATATGCTTCAAGCCTCGCGATCGTCTTCAGGAATTCAGACATGCCGGATACTCCATCAAGCTCAGCGTCTTCCAGCCGCAACCAAATGCTCGAAGATGCCTGGTTTCGCTTTGCAAAGTACGACAAAAATGCGTCCATTGCCCAAAAGCGCTTCATTCGACAACGACGCTGGATTCTGATCTTAGGTGTTGCAGCCACAACACTGGGCGTTGCTTATTCTGTCGTTGAGAAAAACTTGGAGTCTCGCCAGTGGGTGTTACCAGAAGGCGTAGCACAAGATAAATTTCTGAGCCTTCTGCACGTCCCAGTTCTAGTCGTGCCCATTCTGCTGGGTGTGCTGGTGGCGATTTCAGTCAAATTTAATATGGGCATCAGTTGGGTCATGCTGCGGAGCAGTGCTGAAGCCATCAAAAAGGAGATCTATCGCTACCGGATGCAGGTTGGGGAGTATGGCCCCGAGAAAAGCACTCCAGCCGAATCACGCGATGTCCATCTGGCAAGAACTCTGAAGCTAGTCAGCAAGCGGCTGATGGGAACCGCAGTCAACCAAACAGACCTTCTAGCCTATGAAGGGAGTCTTCCACCCAAGTACGGTACGCCCGATGGTGACAATGGGTTTAGCGACCTGACTGCTGAAGAGTACCTAGTCTTGCGAGTTGAAGACCAGTTTAACTACTACCAGAAAAAAGCCGCTCGGCTGGGTAAGGATGTGCGTCGCTTCCAACTCATGATCTTTCTCCTTAGCGCGGTGGGAACCTTGTTCGCTGGTCTGGGCTTTGATGTTTGGATCGCAGTCAGTAGTGCCCTTGCAGCCTCGGTGACAGCCTACCTGGAGTTTAGGCGAGTTGAAATAAATGTCGTTTTGTGCAATATCTCAGCGGCTGATTTGTATGATATTCGAGTTTGGTGGCACACCCTCTCGCCCGAAGCGAGAACTGAGAAAGGAAGCATCGAAACCCTGGTCATCAGCACAGAAGCCGTTTTGCAAGTAGAAAATGAAGGCTGGCTGCAAGAAATGCGCGAGGCACTCGCTGAAATCTATGGCGACAAGAAGGACAGAAACGCTCATGACGGCTACAAGCTGTTGGAGGGCGTTGATCCTGCTCTACAGCCAAGTGCGATCGCGAACCTTCCTACTCAAGACGCTTCTGCCACGCCTCCGTCAAAGGCAACGCTGAAGCCAGAAGCCAAGACCACGCTTGTCGAACCAACTGCTACGTCAGAACCTGCATCTTCACAGGCGGTTGATAGCGCTGCCGTACACGCTGAACCGACACCCTCTAAATCGACTGCCAACTTTGTGTCTGACCCTACAAAAGTAGTGGAGCCAGACAGCGCTGGAAACGTTTCAGACCCTACCGCTGAAGCTGTACGCTAGCGGTTATGTCTGTAGTTCTAGCGCTCTAAGCTGGTTTTGAATGCGATCGCGGTCGCTCATTGCCGGTTGAAAATCGGGCTTGATGGCTAGCGCTCGTTCTAGCGACTGCACAGCATCAGCATACTGCCTCAACTCGTAAAGCGATCGACCCCGCCAGTACCAAGCAGTATGGCTATCGGGCTGAATCTGAATGGCTCGCTCAAAGCAAGTAATCGCGTCTTGGTATCGCTTCAACCCGACAAACGCTCCCCCCAAGCAGCAGCAGATGTCAACATCATCTGGTCTTAATTGAAATGCCTGTTGGTAGGACGAAATGGCTTCCTCGTGTCGCTCTAACCCATACAGAACATTGCCTCGCCAGCGCCAAAGGTTGGCATCATCCGATCGCAACAACCGTGCCCGGTCATAGACGCTTAACGCTTCTGCATGACGCTTCTGCTTTTCCAGAGTGCGCCCTTCCTGTAGTAAGCGATCGTAATCATCGCTACTGGACACAGCAGTTGCACCAAGCTCGACGTGTGGCACCATGATTATGGTCTCCTCATCACGTCTCTCTGTTTTTGGAGCACTGACGATCGTTGCTTCCGGTGTGTCGGTCAGAACAACAGCAGCCATTGCCGTCAATTTGGGTTTACTGATGACGGTTTCTTCTGGTTGTAGCGATGCTACAGCGGCGATCGGCTCTGGTTCCAGATGAAGGCGACGCTTGTAGTCTTCAAGCACTCCTTGAAGATGGTGCGCTTTGAGGTCAATGGCGGAGACTTCAGACTCATCTCTAGACGCAATAGTCGCATCGTCGTCGCCCGACAGCCCTGAGTCACCAGACTTGAGCTGTTGCATCACTCGCCTGCGCCCCTCCGCCGCCTCTTGAAAATCGGGCTTCAACTGCATCGCTCGATCGTAAGAGGCGATCGCGGCTTCTTGCTGATGCAGGCTTTCTAGCAGTCGTCCCCGGTCATACCACGCCCAGTAGTTCTCTGGCTGAAGCTGGACGACCTTATAGTATGAAGCAACCGCTTCTTCATAGCGGCGTAACTTTTCCAGGATGTTGCCCCGCTTGAACCACACAACATGGTCATCGGGCTGAATTTCGACCACTCGGTCATAGGCGAACACGGCTTCTTCATGGCGGTGCAAATTGTCCAGCGCCATGCCACGCATGAACCACGCCAATACGTCATCAGGATGCAGTGCAATCGCGCGCTCACAGGCTGACAACGCCTCATCGTAATGCTGAAGGTGATAGAGGGTGTCAACCCGCCGCAATTGGCTCAAAAGCTGCTTTCGGCTTTCGAGCGCCAGTTGAAAGTCGGGCTTTAGCTGTACCGCTCGATCATAAGAGGCAATGGCTGCATCAGGCTGCTGTAAATGTTCGAGCACTTGCCCTCGATCGTGCCATGCCCAGTAATTTTCTGGCTGGAGTTGCACGACACGCTCAAAGGATGCAAATGCTTCCTGATACTGCTGTAGCTGCACAAAAACGGAGCCGTGTTTGTACCACGCCAAATAATCATCCGGGTGGAGCTGTACCACGCGTTCGTACGACGCAGCGGCATCCTCGAAACGCTTCAGATTTTCCAGCGCCAGCCCTCGCTTAAACCACGCTACGTCATCGTCAGGCTTTGCTTGAATCACTCGATCGTAGGCAACAACGGCTTCCTTGTAGCGCTGACGTTGGAATAAATCATCACCCCGCTCTAACCAGGCAAGATGCCCATCGAAACTGATGATGGTCGGTTCGGCAAGTACAGAGGCAACGGTTGCAGTCCGTGTGAGCGATCGCAGTGCCTCAAGCGCTTCTGTCGCAGACTCATAGCGCTGGCGAAAGTCGTAGCGCACCATTGTGTCGAGAATGTTGGCAAAGTCTGGACTGACCTGCACCTGATCGCGCCAGATAATTTCGCTGGTCTTTGGATCTTCCCTCAGCTTTTTGGGATAAATACCTGTCAAGCACTGAATGCCCATCATGCCAACCGCGTAGACATCACTGCTAAAGCGCGGTTTGCCTGCCAACTGCTCATTTGGCATGTAGCCAGAAGAGCCGACCGCGATCGTGATACTGGCTTCATGCGGATCGAGTACCTGTGCCCCAATTTGTTTGACCGCTCCAAAATCGATCAAAAACAGACGTTGATCGCTCTTTTGCCGGATTAAGTTGGAAGGCTTAATGTCGCGATGCACCACCTGCTGCTGATGCACAAACTCCAGGACAGCCAAAAGATCCTGTAGCAAGTGAATGACATCCATTTCACTGAATTGAGGTTGGAGCTTGAGTGCTTGGCTCAGCACCTGCCCTTCAATAAACTCCTGCACTAGGTAGAAGTCTTGCGCTTCCTCAAAGTGAGCGAACAGCCTAGGAATTTGCTCATGACTACCCAGCGCGTACAGCACTTCTGCTTCCGTATCAAATAGTCGCCCTGCCGCTTGCAGCGCTTCCGGGTCGCTCATTCTAGGCTTGAGCTGCTTGACAACGCATTGGGGCTTGCCAGGGAGATGTAAATCACTAGCCAAATACGTCTGTCCAAACCCGCCGCCACCTAAGTGACTGATAATCTGGTAACGTCCCCCAAGGATTCTGCCCAGCATAGGTTATGAAAGCTTCAGAGTGTCAAAAACTGCCTGATGATGACTCAGGGGGAGTCTTTCATCATTAGTAACAGTTTCAACGACTCATCATCATCCGTAGCCATTCCAGCTTGTTCTTAGATTTATAGTAAAGCTGCCTCGTGAGCTACGAAAATTCACCTAAACGGCTTTACACACCTTGAAATGGTAACCGCAGGCGGAATCGCCTACGCCAATCTCATCAGCTAAAGTTCGTGAGAGAAGTCGTGCGGTTCTGAAACAGCCATTGGCTGTAAGCTGATGAGTCACCCCATGCGAAGCGTCACCGAAGGGGCGTTTGAGTGAGATAGCCTCTGTTCTGCAACTGCTACCAGCACGTTTAGAGAGAGCTGTGCTTCAAATGTTTGGGCGGCACGCGGTGGGGACATCACATGTAACGTCCCTGCAAAAAATATCCCTACAAGAGATGAACAGCATGTCTAGCAGTCACTCTAGAGAGCAACTGCTACTTTACGACAACAAGCCTTAACCAGGCACCTGAGTCATCAGCGACTCTAGCCAAGGCTGAAACTGGTCGCGGCGGAAGACTTGTGCTCGGCGGCGGTAGTCGAACCGAAGTAAGCTAGGGATGCCATGCTTGCGAACGCATTCCTTCAACCAGGATGCAACGCCTTGACCTTCCTCAGGTACCATCTCGGCTTGAAAGGGACCGTACATTAAAACCAACATGCTATGCGCTTGCAGAGGGGCATCGCGTTCAATTAAGCTGGTCAAACTTGGGTGCGCTGAACGGGATTGACTTGCCATCTTCACTTCAGTGTCTTCTCGGCTAACGCGCTCTCGTAGCGTTCTTGTCATCTCGCGCTGTGCTGTGGATGCACTGTATGCCTGATCTAAGTCAGTGTTAGGCTGGCGACGAACTCGTCTCTGGGTCATAAAACTCCTAATTTTGAATGGATTAAAGCAACCGAGCTTTTCCTCCCTTTCAATTTGCAGAGTGTATGAGGAGGATTAACTGGTTGACAAAGCTTAACGAAGCTATTCGCTCTATGAGCAATCTGCTTACCTAGATAGTAACTATTTTTTACTTAGGCGGCAATTTCCTGAGCCAACGACGCTTAATTTGTGGTATCAACAGCAAGTGGTTGCAAAGTTAACGTCCCCAATGTCGCTCTTGCAAGTCAGTTGTACTCACCGCTTGACTAGCCATGACGCATGAACACCTAAACTTTGTTAATTATTGTAAGCAAAACTCTGTGGGGTACACACTTGGCATTTCCCTCAAGGCGGCTCAGCCTTGAGTCAGCTTAGAAGGATACAGTTTTTTGGTTTCTGATCAGTTAGGTTGAGTAATCCCATTTTTGTAAGTGAACGGTAGCACTATGACTGTCTGCGAATATAGGGCAGGTCTAGAAGGTATTCCCGCAACTCAGTCCAGCATCAGTTTTGTTGATGGACAGCGAGGAGTTTTAGAGTATCGCGGCATTGCCATTGAAGAATTAGCTGCTAAGGGAAATTTTCTGGAGACGGCATACCTTCTTATCTGGGGCGATTTGCCAACAGAAGAAGAGCTGGAGTTGTTTGAGCACGAAATTACCTATCATCGGCGACTCAAATACCGGATTCGCGACATGATGAAGTGCTTTCCTGAAAGCGGTCATCCGATGGATGCCCTGCAAGCTTGTGCAGCTGCGTTAGGGTTGTTTTACTCTCGTCGTGCGCTTGATGATCCAACGTATATTCGGGCGGCTGTGGTCAGGCTTTTAGCAAAGATTCCAACGATGGTGGCTGCGTTTCAACTGATGCGCAAGGGGAATGACCCGGTGCAGCCCCGGGATGATTTGGGCTACGCGGCAAATTTCCTCTACATGCTGAATGAACGAGAGCCAGACCCCTTTCCGGCACGCATTTTTGACGTGTGCTTGATGCTGCACGCAGAGCATACGATTAATGCGTCTACCTTTTCAGCATTGGTGACGGCTTCTACATTGACCGATCCTTATGCAGTAGTGGCTTCTGCTGTTGGCACCCTGGCTGGTCCGCTACATGGTGGAGCCAATGAGGAAGTGATTTTGATGCTGGAGGAGATTGGCACCGTTGAGAATGTGCGCCCCTGGCTGGAGAAGCAGCTCGCCCAAAAAGGTAAAATCATGGGCTTTGGTCATCGTGTCTATAAGGTAAAAGATCCGCGTGCGACAATCTTGCAGCAGCTTGCAGAGCAACTGTTTGAGAAGTACGGGCGCGATGAGTACTACGATGTGGCGGTTGAGCTTGAGCAAGCAGTGGAGGAGAATCTGGGGCACAAGGGTATTTATCCCAATGTGGATTTCTATTCTGGTCTGGTTTATCGCAAGTTAGGGATTCCGGCTGACTTGTTCACGCCTGTTTTTGCCATTTCCCGTACGGCTGGTTGGCTGGCACACTGGAAAGAGCAGCTCAATGAGAACCGAATTTTTCGCCCAACCCAAATTTATACTGGGCTGCATGAAGCGGCGTATGTACCGATCGCAAAGCGTTAGAGGGACGATCGCGCTTCTTTGTAGGTAAAGCATATTTTTGTGCGTGTGCGTGATGGGCGGCACCCCTCTTGCCTTCTAGCGAGACTCTTGTCAACATGATGCAAGTGACGATTTTCAGGAACTCCAGCCCTCAAGACCTTGGTTTTGAGGGCTTCTTTATTGGTCAAGCGAGATCAGGTAAGGCGCATGGGGCAATTCGAGGTGGCTTCAGTGCTAGCCAAGCACATGTATAGCTGTTAGCTAACTGGTTTCCTTATGCTCTAATACCGTATTTATCTATAGCTTTTTTCGATCGTGCGGCAGCAATCCAGAGATATACTAAGGACGCACAGCAATGTAACAACCCTGTTACTAAGAGACAGGCTGACGTGATGTTTCAAGTTGGCGCGATCGCTCTAGCTTCATCGGAAGCCGCTTGTAACGTTGGGTTGACTGTCAACAACAATTTACTGAGTGACGACTCAAATCAGGTAAGCGATGAACTCAGGCATAGACTTACAGGACGTTTTTATCCAGTCCCTGACCGATCTGGGACTCCCTACAGGCGCTGCGAAAGCGATCTGGATGCCCCTACCGATGCTGCTGATGCTAGTGAGTGCCACAGTGGGCGTACTGGTGGTTGTGTGGTTAGAGCGGAAGATTTCGGCGGCTGCACAGCAACGGATTGGTCCTGAATACATTGGACCACTGGGCGTACTGGCACCCGTGGCAGATGGCTTGAAGCTGGTTTTCAAAGAAGACGTGGTGCCAGCGAACTCGGATGCGTTGCTGTTTACGCTGGGACCCGTCATTGTGGTCATTCCCGTTTTTCTGTCGTACCTGATTGTGCCGTTTGGTCAAAATCTGGTGGTGACGGATGTGGGGATGGGCGTGTTCTTGTGGATTGCGTTGTCAAGCGTGGCTCCGATCGGTCTGTTGATGTCGGGCTATGCCTCAAACAACAAGTATTCCTTGCTGGGCGGTCTGCGGGCAGCGGCTCAATCAATTAGCTACGAAATACCGCTGGCGCTTTCGGTGCTGGCGATCGCGATGATGTCGAATTCGCTTAGTACGATCGATATTGTGCAGCAGCAGTCTGGCTACGGCATTTTGGGCTGGAACATTTGGCGGCAGCCAGTCGGGTTTGTCATTTTTTGGATTGCGGTCTTGGCGGAATGTGAGCGGATGCCGTTTGACTTGCCAGAAGCTGAGGAGGAGCTAGTAGCAGGCTATCAAACAGAATATTCTGGGATGAAGTTTGCACTTTTTTACTTAGGCTCTTACGTCAACCTGGTGCTGTCTGCGCTGCTGGTGGCTGTGCTTTATCTGGGCGGCTGGGATTTTCCGATCCCATTGACGCTGGTTGCAGATGTGCTGGGCATTGATGAGTTCAATCCGGTTTTTCAGATTATTACGGCTTCGCTGGGCATTACGATGACCGTGCTCAAGGCTTACTTGCTTGTTTTTCTGGCGATTTTGCTGCGCTGGACAGTGCCCCGTGTTCGTATTGACCAGTTGCTCGATTTGGGCTGGAAATTTCTGTTGCCCATCTCGTTGGTTAACCTACTGTTGACGGCGGCGCTCAAACTTGCATTCCCGTTCGCTTTTGGTGGCTGAGTCCAAAAGGATTAAGGATTAAGGCTCAAGGCTAAAACATGAGTCGTGCCCTTCATTCTTTACCGTTCATCCTTTATCCTTTCAAGAAGAGTTCTTATGCTGAAGTTCCTCAAGCAAGTCAGTGACTATACCAAAGAAACGGTTCAGGCTGCAAAGTACATTGGTCAGGGGCTAGCAGTCACTTTTGATCACATGCAGCGCCGCCCGGTAACGGTGCAGTATCCTTACGAAAAGCTGATTCCTTCAGAACGCTTTCGGGGACGCATTCACTTTGAATTTGACAAGTGCATTTCGTGTGAGGTCTGCGTTCGGGTTTGCCCGATTAACCTGCCCGTTGTGGACTGGGAGTTCAATCCTGAGACGAAGAAGAAGAAGCTCAACCACTACAGTATTGATTTTGGCGTGTGCATTTTCTGCGGCAACTGCGTGGAATATTGCCCCACTAACTGTTTGTCGATGACTGAAGAATACGAGCTTGCAGCGTACGATCGCCACGAACTCAACTACGACAGCGTAGCGCTCGGTCGCTTGCCCTACAAAGTCACGGAAGATCCAATGGTGACACCATTACGAGAGTTTGCTTACTTGCCAAAGGGCGTAATTGAACCACATGGTTTGCCAGGGGGTGCGAAGCGGTCAGGTTCGCGCCCCGAAGACATTGTAGAGACGGAGAAATAGCGGTCAGCCGTCAGCCATCAGCGCTTAGTTGGGGGGCAATCCTTGCCTAAGCACTGAACGCTGGATGCTGATCGTTCCTACTTAAGGAGACTAATCACTGTGAATTTAGCCGAAGGCGTTCAGCTCGTTTCGTTTGGTCTATTGTCTCTGATGGCGATCGGGGCGGCACTAGGCGTTGTCTTGCTGCCAAATATTGTGTATTCAGCGTTTTTGCTGGGCGGTGTGTTTATTAGCATTGCCGGACTGTACCTGTTGCTGAATGCTGATTTTGTGGCAACGGCTCAGGTCTTGATTTACGTGGGCGCAGTCAACGTGCTCATTCTATTTGCCATCATGCTGGTAAACAAGCGGCAAGACTTTGCGGCCATTCCACGAACCTGGATTCGGCGCGGTGCAACCGCTTTGGTCTGTTCGGGACTGTTTGCGCTGTTGAGTATCATGGTCGTGTCTACACCCTGGTCGTTTTCAACCGGGATTGCAGCGGGTAATAGCTCGATCGTCACCATTGGCAAACATTTCTTTACTGATTTTCTGCTGCCGTTTGAGCTGGCATCGGTGCTACTGCTAATGGCGCTGATTGGAGCCATCATTCTGGCGCGACGTGAACTCCTGCCAGACGACTCAGTGGCAGAACTCCAGCAGCCTGCGCTGACATTGCCGGAGCGCCCACGCGAGTTGATTTCGGTTGGGGCAGGTGCTCCAGAACGAACGATCGCGCAATCGCTTTCTGATCAGAACAACTAGGTAGCCAGAATTACTAGATAGGTAGCCATGCAACTTCAATACTTTCTGATCTTGGCAGCAGCACTATTTTGCATCGGTATTTTTGGTTTAATCACCAGTCGTAATGCGGTACGTGTGCTGATGTCAATCGAATTGATGCTGAATGCGGTTAATCTCAACCTGATGGCATTCTCAAACTATTTGGATGCTCAGGATATTAAAGGGCAGGTGTTTACAACGTTTGTGATTGCGATCGCTGCGGCTGAAGCTGCTGTTGGGTTGGCGATCGTGCTTGCCATTTACCGCAATCGCGACACGGTTGATATGGAACAATTCAATCTGCTGAAGTGGTAGCTTTAGGTGGTTAGTCGTTAGTTGTGAAGCGACTGAACGGCTAACCACCACCAACTAACATCTAAAAACTGTTCAACGTGCAACTGAAGCAGGTCATCATTGCTCACAAAGCTGGCGATTTAATGAGCCAGCGCTGGGCGGAAAAGTGTGCCAAGCAGTTAGAAAGCCTACACTGTCAGGTCTTGATGGGACCAAGCGGACCGAAAGACAACCCTTATCCAGTCTTTCTTGCTTCTGTGGCGCACCCCATTGATCTGGCGATCGTGCTGGGTGGCGACGGTACAGCGCTAACGGCTGCCCGAAATTTAGCAGCCGACAACATTCCGATTTTGGCGGTGAATGTGGGTGGGCATCTGGGCTTTTTGACGGAGTCTTCAGATGACTTTGAACACTCTGAACAGGTGTGGGAGCGTCTGTTGGAGGATCGCTTTGCCGTACAGCAACGCATGATGCTGCAAGCGGGCATCTTTGAGGGCAGTCGTACGAATCTAGAGCTTGTGAGCGATCGCTACCTGGCACTGAACGAGATGTGCATTAAGCCCGCGTCCGCCGATCGCATGATCACATCGATTTTGGAAATGGAAATCGATGGCGAAGTGGTTGATCAGTACCAGGGTGATGGCTTGATTGTGGCAACGCCGACGGGTTCGACCTGTTACACGGTAGCGGCAAATGGCCCTATTATTCATCCAGGCATGGATGCGATCGCCGTCACGCCCATCTGTCCTCTGAGCCTATCGAGCCGCGCGATCGTGATACCACCTGGGTCAGTCGTCAGCATTTGGCCCCTGGCTGACCACGAGCTAAACACTAAACTCTGGATGGATGGCGTGCCGGCAACGTCGATTTGGCCCGGTCAACGCGTGGATATTCGTGCTGCGGACTGTCAGGCAAAATTTATTATTCTTCGGGAAGATTATTCTTACTACCAGACGCTACGGGAAAAGCTGCAATGGGCAGGTGCAAGAGTCCATTACAGCAACAACCATCGGAACTAGACGCAGCCTACTAAGGTCTCATCGTTCCATTCCAGCGTGTCACCCACCTCTTCGCCGTTATGGTAAGCGGCAAGAAGGACTTCGCTGGTTTTGCCCCAGGCGATCGACCCAGTGGCATCCAGCCCGATCGCGCCCAGATCGCGTTGATGCTGGTGTGACTCTCGGAACGAGCGTTCAAAGGCGGCAACAAGCGGCTGCCCGTCGTCCACCCGCACCACAATGCGAGCCGCCAAGCACTCGTCAATGATGTCTTCGCCAATGCCGGTACAGCTTACGGCAGCATGAGCAGTGGCATAGTTGCCAGCAGGCATAGCAGAGTCACTGACACGACCGATGCGTTCAAACCCCTTGCCACCCGTGGAGGTGCCAACTGCAATGCGTCCTTGACCGTCTAGAACAACCACCCCGATCGTGCCGCGTCCAGCCGGATCGTCAACCAATTCTCGCTCGGCAACCACGCCTGCCATCTCCCTAGAAAAATTCCCCTGACGTTCTTGTATCCACTCCTGTAAGCGGATCTCTGTGAGAGGATCGTAGGCGGGTAGCTCCAGTTCGCGCAGCAGTTCAGCGGCTCCAATATCCGAGAGGACGCGATCGTGCGAAGCCTGCAACGCTCTGGCTAAGTTGATGGGGTTCTGCACCCGCGAAACGTTGATCACACCGCTAAAGCGCTGACTGGCTCCATCCATGAGAGCAGCACTCATGCGAATCTGCCCATCCGACTGCAAAACAGAGCCAGTGCCAGCATTAAAGCGGGGATCATCCTCCAGCATTTGACAGCCATGAATCACGGCGACTTGAGCCTCTGCCCCCGCCAGTAGTAACGCATAGACTTCATCGATAACGCGGTAGAGAGACTTGCGCACAGACTCAACGCCGCCCTTTCCTTTCAAGGAGCTTCCGGCTCCACCGTGAATAATTAGTTTGGGCTGCACCCGTTCTGCTGGCATGACTGAAACCTCTGTGCTCTAAATGTTGTTAGTCGTTGGTTGTTAGTTGTTGGAGGCAGAGAGGTTGTACAACTAAGAGACCTTAGCCTCCCTAAGGAACAAGAATTTAATCACCTCGGCGTTTTCCGTAGGGGCGCACAGCCGTGCGCCCCTACCTACGAACAATTTGTTGGTTTTATTTAATCCACGATCCTAAGCCAAAACGCTTGAGGAAACAAACTTAGCATTCCCTGTAGCTAAAGATGAAAAGGCTCCATGATGACAGCCTGCTCAAACCCTTCTCCAGCCCACTCCTTAAGCACTCTTCAAACACTATTAAGCAACAGTGAGAAGACATAAACTGCTAATGGTTAACCACTAAAGACTTAAAACTAACCACTAGCTACTCTGAGAACGGCGACGGCGGCAGCGTTCGGAGCAATATTTCACCTCATCCCAGCAATCTTCCCATTTTTTGCGCCAGGTGAAAGGTCGATCGCACACGGGACAGATCTTGGTCGGCAAATCAGCTTTGGAGCGAGCGCGTCCCATATTGGTGAGGGGTGAGGAGTGAGGAGTGAGGGGTGTAGCTTGCTTCCGCTTCGCGGCGGGGTGAGGAAAGCAAACATTGGCGACTAGAGTTGTAAATTGGAGGTTGAGCTTTCTGCGTTTCTGTGTCGCTCACCTTCTTTCTACCTTCTAACATTATGGCTGAGTCGGGATTGGCGAAGATCCGCATCGTTTTAGTTGAGCCTGCTGGGGCGCTGAATGTAGGCGCGATCGCTCGTGTGATGAAAAACATGGGCTTGCATCATCTAGTACTGGTAAACCCGAAGTGCGATCCCGTCGGGGAAGAGGCACGGCTCATGGCGGTTCATGCGGCTGATGTGCTAGAGGCGGCTACAGTGGTTCCGACGCTTCCGGCGGCGCTGCGGGGCTGTCAGCGGGCGATCGCCACAACTGCCCGACCCAGAGTTGCTACAGTGCTGGAGCCTCCTAGAACTGCCTTGCCGTGGTTACTCGCATCACCATCACAGGAAAACGGGGCGATCGTCTTTGGTCCTGAAGAGCGGGGGTTAAGTAATGAAGAACTCAACTATGCTCAAAGGTTTGTAGCGATTCCGTCTAACCCAGCTTATGCGTCCCTAAACCTGGCACAAGCGGTCGGCATTTGCTGCTACGAACTCTACCAATGGGAAAGGGAGCAGGAAGCAGACGGCAGGCGGCAGGCGGCGGAGGGGAAGCAGACAACAGACCCATTAGCAGTTACCTCTCAACACTCAAATCGTTCTCCTACCACCGCTTCTCCTCTCCCCTCTCCCCTCTCCCCTCCCGCTTCCCTAGATGTTCTGGAAGGCTATTACCAGCATTTAGAGGCAGTGTTGTTGGCGATCGGCTATCTTCATCCACACACTGCCGCTAGCCGAATGCAAAAGTTTCGGCGTTTGTTTAATCGGGCACTACCATCCAGCGAAGACGTGACTATGCTTCGCGGTATTCTGAGCCAGGTTGAATGGGCAACTCAAACGTCCAGCGCCAGAACGACTGTCGTTAAAAAGGCGCAGGATCCAGCGAACGGTAGCTGAAAGAGAACGGCACGCTTGTTTAGAGATTTATACTGACAGCTAAAAAAACCTCAGTTTTTTGGGAATGCTTAGTCTACAATTCTGATAGCTTTAAGGCTTGCGTAAGCAATTGGTCGCCGTTTGCTGTGAGCTTAGTTTACGCCCAATGCCAGAGCGTGTATAAATTGTGAGTGCGGCTACGTAGGTGTTGCTTTTCTACCTCAGCTTTCGTTGGAGTGTACTATGTCAGAACCAGGCGGTCTGCCACGCAGGTCACGCAGTCACAACTCATCAACCTCCACTCGGATTCCTGGTTCGGGTCGGGTGCTGCGTGGCTACTCAAGCCCTGATCGGCAGCCGCCCTCGGCTCAACACTGGTTAGGATCTGCCCAGCAGTCTGGCATGAGAGACGCAGCTCTAGCACCTGGCGGCGATTCTAGTGAGACGGCAAAGCGGCAGCGCATTACGCTCTGGCAAATTTTATTTGGCAAGGGAAATAAGCGCACGGCTCGACGATCGGCGCTACAGCAGGCGAAGCAAAAGGACTTTAAAGCAGCGAATGGTGCTCCGCCGCGTCACTTTTTGCAGCGGCTAACGGGCAGTCCTAAGCAAGCATCAAGCGATCAAACTGCCTCAAAACTGGCTGAGAATCAGGTGCGTCAGGCAGTTTACGGGCGGTCGCGTCAATTGAACGGGCGCTCACCTGCTGCCAATGCCAGCGCTGCCCATCCGAAGGGACTGTCAACCCGACAGAAGCAGATTTCTCGTGACGGAACGCACCCCTCTCTACCGAAAGACTCTGCTTCACGTGCCATTCCGGCGTTTCAGTCTTTAGCTCAGGCTGACGGGCGGGAGCGGGCGAAGGCACTGACATTGAAGCGAGAAGCGCGGGAGCGATCGCACCGGGGTGCCTCGATGAGCCGAAACCACGGTTTAGACGCTTCTGAGCGGACACAAGCAGTTGAGCGACTAAAGGCACGCCCCAACGCCTCAACGTCCAGGCAGCAAACATCCCAGCCGCGATCGCGCAGTCTTTCAGCGGGAATTTATGCTGCTCGGATGTTAATCCTGAGCGTTGGCATCGGCGTTTTAGTCGGCACGATGCTGTCAATGCTAGATCCTGCGGCTCGATCGTCCGCAGGAGCATCACAACAGGCGACGAAGAAGGCTGATGCGACTGAAAGCACAAAGGCAACCCAGGCAACCGCCATTTCGCAGAGCGGTCTCCCTATAGAAAGTGCTTCAGCCGTACAAATGCCCACAATGGGGCAGGAGTTAACGTCACTCAAGGCAGCCCTTCAAACCCTTGCCTTGCAGAATCCTCAGCTTACGCCAGGAATTTTTCTGTTTGACCTTGATACCAGTTCTTATCTAGACCTCAACGGTGGTGCTTCTTTTGCTGCTGCCAGTACGATTAAAGTACCGATTTTGATCGCCTTTTTTCAGGATGTTGATGCGGGCAAAATTCGCCTGGACGAACCGCTAACCATCCAGAAAGAGTTGGTGGGAGGTGGATCGGGCGAAATGCAGGGTTTCCCCATTGGTACGCAGTTCACGGCGCTGGAAACGGTAACCAAAATGATTACCATTAGCGACAACACCGCGACCAATATGGTGATTGCTCGACTGGGCGGCATGGCAGCTCTAGACCAACGGTTTCGCTCCTGGGGATTGGTTGCGACAGCCGTTAATAATCTGCTGCCTGACTTGAGTGGAACGAATACGACCAGCCCCAAAGATATGGCTCTTCTGATGACGCGTATTAGTCAGGGAGAGCTTGTCTCCATGCGATCGCGCGATCGCGTGTTAGACATCATGCAGCGTACGGTAAACCGGAGCCAACTGCCTCAAGGCCTGGGCAAGGGGGCAACCATTGCTCACAAGACAGGCGACATTGGTGGACTGATTGGGGATGTCGGCTTGATCGATATGCCCAGTGGCAAACGCTATGCTCTTACCGTGCTGGTCAAGCGATCGTTCAACGACGATGAGGCGTACGATTTAGTGCAAAAAGTGTCCCGCACTGTTTATCAATACCTCAACCGCGTTCCAACCGCACAAAGTTACCCAGGTTCAAGCCCTGCAACACCTGCTGAGCAGTCACGACCTAGAGCTGGCAACGATGTTTCTGCTAATGCTGGCTCCATTAGTATGCCAACGGCGACAGCCATCACTCAAGCTCCATAGCTTGCTGCGGCTGAGCGGTAAGGGGAAAACAACCAAAGCGTTGATTACACCACTCACGATCGATTGCTGCTCTGCACCTTGCTTCAAGACTGTGTCCGAAGGTGCCGGCAATACGGTTGCTAAGATTGAGTCGGGAATTAACAACAGAGAGCAACTCGCTTGTCCAAAACCACGCTTACCGATACCTGCCAAGTTCGCTGTTTTAACGCAAACCTCGTGTCTCAAGTGCGTGACGCGCTTCCTGATGACGAGGTGCTTGAAAGCGCTGAGATCCTTTTTGCTGCCCTCGCAGACAAATCCAGGCTGAAGATTCTTCACGCCCTTAAAGAGACGCACGAACTCTGCGTATGTGATGTCGCGGCTGTCTTGGGTGTGCAAACAGCAGCAGCCTCTCATCATCTGCGGAAGCTGCGCGATCTGAAACTCCTGAAATACAGGAATGACGGCAAGTTAGTCTACTATTCCCTGCGAGACCAGTCGGTCAGTCAAGTCTTGAACCATGTGTTTGCGACAGATGGTTAGGCTAAGAATCTGATTTTTTGCTTTCTCATTCAAACACTCATTTGAATATAATAATGATTAAGTATTTTTTGGGGAGGCAGGCTGATGTCTGACCACTGCTGTCAAAAGAAATCACAGGCACTAGAAACGCTAAGTAAGCGGCAAAGTAAAGTTTTGTGGACTGTGCTTGGCATCAATGCTGTGATGTTTGCTGTCGAATTGACTTCAGGGCTTTGGTCACACTCACTTGCACTCACGGGTGACTCGCTTGACATGTTGGGTGATGCGATCGCCTACGCTAGCAGCCTCTATGTCATCAACATGGGGAGCAAAGCTCATGCCCAATCTGCCTTGCTCAAAGGGGGCATTATGTTTTTGTCCGCGATTGCTGTCTTTGCCAGGGCGGTCTATCAAATCACCCTCAGCACACCACCAGCACTCAACGTGATGAGTAGCGTTGGTTTTGCTGCTCTCTGCGCCAATTTGCTCTGCCTGTATCTCCTCACACGACACCGCAAAGACAACATCAATATGTCTTCTGTATGGCTCTGCTCTCGCAACGACATCATTGCCAATACGTCTGTTTTGGGTGCAGCCGGTCTGGTTTATCTCACAGGTTCGCCACTGCCCGACCTTCTGGTTGGCATTCTGCTTGCCTTTGTGTTTGCGCAATCGGCAGGCTCAGTGCTCTCTCAAGCATGGCGACAGTTGAAGCAGGCATAAGTGACCGATGGGTGATCGAAGTTCCGCTCTGCCTAGAAGCTTAAAAGAGGCAATGCTGTATCTAACCAACCGTAAGGCTGATGTCGATCGGCTCCATCTGCAATGTCTCCATCTGCAATGCGTCTGCCTGTAATGTCTCTGCCTGCAATGCGTCTGCCTGCAATGCGTCTGCCTGTAAGGCATCAAGCGACTGCCAGACTTGGTTTAGCAGTGGTTCTAACCCTGTACGAGCAACGGCTGAGATCTGAAAAACGGGCACCTGAGTGAGTTCATGCAGTTGAGCAGCAAGCTCGTTCACGGCTTCAAGGTCTTGACTCATCGCATCAAGTTTGCTGAGCGCTAGAAACTGAGGACGATCGGTTAAGCCGCGCCCATAGGCGTGCAGTTCCTGTTGAATCGTGTGATAGTCGGCGATCGGATCAGGACTCGTCACATCAATGAGATGCAGGAGAAGACGGGTGCGCTCAACGTGGCGCAAAAAGTCATGCCCTAGCCCTGTGCCCATGTGTGCGCCTTCAATCAGTCCTGGAATATCAGCAAAGACGGTGCCATCGCCCGTTGGCTTACGCACCACACCTAAATTGGGTACCAGGGTCGTGAAGGGATAGTCGGCAATCTTCGGTCTTGCAGACGAAAGCGCCGCAATCAACGTTGATTTGCCCGCGTTCGGCAGACCAATGATGCCAACTTCTGCCAAAAGCTTGAGTTCCATCCGCAGGGAACGGGTTTCTCCGGGCATTCCAGGTAAGGCTCGTTCAGGCGCACGGTTGCGGTTGCTGAGGAAGTGCTGGTTGCCTAACCCACCTTTGCCACCTTTAGCCACGCAAAACGTTTGATTCGGGTCTACAAGATCGCTGAGCAACTCACCCGTTTCAGCATCGTAAACCATCGTGCCACAAGGAACGTCAATGGTGCGATCGTGCCCTGATGCACCTGAGCGGTTGTTTGGTCCGCCTCGCTGCCCATCGTCTGCTTTGAACAGATGGTTGTAGCGGAAATCCAGCAGCGTTTGCAAGTTCTCTACCGCACGGAAAAGCACCGAGCCACCCCGTCCCCCATTACCACCAGAGGGACCACCAGCCGGTACGTACTTCTCCCGCCGAAAGGCAACTAGCCCATCGCCCCCGTTACCCGCCTGTACATGAACGTCCGCCTGATCGATAAATTGCATGGCACGAAATTAACGCCTTCACTCTTCATCATAGGCAATTGCGGGGAATGCTATCGGTAATACTTCGTTTACCTTCTACGCTCTTGCTTCACACTCCCCAGGCTCGCCGCGATCGTGAGGTTCTTGTAAAGCATCCGCAATGCTGGGAAACAATTTGTAGATCACGTTGCGCCTCCATCGATCGACTCCGCCTCAACCTACACTGCCTGCAGGAGATTCACCAATGAACTACTTTTCTACCGTTATTTCGCTACTGCGCGATCGCAAAGATTTTTTGACGGAAATCTACGACGGCATCGGACTGAAAAGTAAAATGACGGCGCTGCTCATTTCTAGCTCATGTTTCTTTGCAGTCTATGGAGCCATTATTGGTGCTTTTCATAGTTTGCCTCAAGTCGCGTCTTCAGCCATCAAATTACCCGCTTTATACCTGTTAACACTCATCATTTGCTTGCCAACGCTTTATATCTTTAATGCACTCTTTGGGTCTAAGCAAACGATCGGACAGCATTTCACCTATTTACTCACCGCCGTTTCAGTTATTGCCATTTTGTTGTGTGGCTTTGCTCCAGTGACGCTCTTTTTCTTGATTACTGTTAACGACTACGCCTTCTTTTTGCTGCTCAACGTGGCTATTTTTGCGCTAACAGGCGTACTGGGTGTCTCGTTTCTCTATCAGGTCATGAAGCCGATCGATGAAGATGGTAGTGTGAGTCAAAGCGTTAAAGTACGTAAAAATATTTTACGGTTTTGGTTAATACTCTATGGCTTTGTGGGCAGTCAGCTTGGGTGGACGCTACGTCCTTTCTTCGGTTCTCCAGGACAGTTTGAGCTTTTTCGCGCTAGAGAGGGAAGCTTCTTTTCAGGTGTTTGGAACGCTTTGATGAGCCTTTTGAATTGATCTTACTAGCGTTGACTTCAGTTGTTGATTGAATCTAATCGGTCAGTTTCCAGTAGTTAGAGAATGTCGTCTTTTAGCCTTCAATCTACGTTTAGTATCGCCGGAATGTTTGCAAGCTAATACCAATTCTTTTTGAAGATGCATAGAATCATAAATTGTAGGTTGGGTTGAACAGCGTGAAACCCAACGCCAGCATCAGCTCTGTTGGGTTTCGATAGACTCAAACCAACCTACAGTTCTTGCAGATTCATACGAAATTGGTATAACTTCTAGAACTGCTCGTTGAATGCATACCTAATACCTAACAAGATGAATCCTGAATTGAAGGACTTAACCATCGCAGCAAAAGAGCTAGAACAACTCACTGGCTTTGAGGTGAATGAGCTTTTCATTGGTGGTCTTTTAGGGGGTGCTTATCGACCGGGTCTTTTCAAAAACTCGAAGCGCTTATTTTCGTTTTGCCTCACGCAACTGTTTGTGTCGGCATTGACCATCATCTTTACGCTGCCGCTTGGTTTGGTGATGATTCGGAGTGATGCTAAGTCCATTAACGATGTGTCAACAATTTCACGGTTTTTACAGACTACGCTGGGTGTTTCGTTCATTATTGTGGTTGGCTGGAATCTTTCCGCAGGGCTAAAAAGTAAGACACTCAAACCGCTAGCGCGTCTCTTAGATGAAGTTGATAAATATAATGAGGTCGTGCAAGCTGTCAATGTGGTCGATCGCTTAGAAGCCATTGGCATACCGCCACAAACCATGAAGCAGCAGCAGGCGATCGAAGCGTTGTCGATCGCTCGAAATAGCCTTGTCTGTGGCTTAATGACTGAGAAAATATTGCGCCAGAATCGCAGCCTTTTGGCTCGACGTGCCGACCTTCTTTACAACATTGAAGCTAATCTTGTCAGCTTAAGAACACTAGAGGTAAACAATCAGGCAAGCGACTATATTGAGCTACTCAATGAAGCCTTAAACATTGGCATGAGCGTTCAGCAGGAAGTGCAGCAACTTTCTCGTCATTGAAGAAATGTTTAAACCGTTTGGATGTCTTGTATCAGAGCCTAAACACAGCATCGGCAACGCAGCAAACGTCTTTTAGCTCGCGGACATCGTGCACTCGAAGTAAATCGGCACCGCCGACGATCGCGGCACAACAAGCAGCAGCCGTACCCCAAACCCGCTCTTTAGGGTCAGGTTGGTTCAAAAGATGTCCAATAAAACTTTTGCGGGATGCTCCCACTAGAAGGGGATAGCCAAGTGTGCGCAAGGCGGGCAGGCGACGCAGAATTTCTAAATTTTGGGCATACGTTTTAGCAAACCCAATGCCGGGATCGATCGCAAGGCGAGAACGATCAATGCCGCAGGCGATCGCAGCGTCAAGGCGTGTCTGCAAAAACGTGCCGATGTCGCTGATCACATCGTCATAATCCGTAAGCTGTTGCATCGTTTGGGGCGTGCCACGCAGGTGCATTAAGATCAGCGGCACTGCCAATGCCGCAACTGTTGGCAGCATCTTTGCATCATACGTTGCGCCAGAAATATCATTCACGATGTCCGCTCCAGCGGCGATCGCAGCATGGGCAACGGCGGCTCGCGTGGTGTCGATCGAAATCGGTATATCGGTTT
The DNA here is from genome assembly GCA_014380065.1 of Leptolyngbya sp. ES-bin-22. Classification (GTDB taxonomy): domain Bacteria; phylum Cyanobacteriota; class Cyanobacteriia; order Leptolyngbyales; family Leptolyngbyaceae; genus Stenomitos. The sequence goes on from JACMKO010000015.1 coordinate 57,415, forward strand.
CTTGCCGCACCGCTTGAATAATGGGCAACACGCGCTCAAGTTCCTCTTCTAGCGAGATTTCAACCGCATGAGGACGAGTAGATTGTCCACCAATATCAAGGATGTCTGCGCCAGCAGCCACAAGATGACGAGCGTGGACGATCGCGGCTTCCAAATTGTTAAATAAGCCACCATCACTGAAGCTATCGGGAGTGACGTTGAGCACGCCCATCAGGTATGTGCGCCCACCCCAATTGAAGTGATGGGTTCTAATCTTCCAGGCTGGAAGCGGCGAAATTGTCGTGGACATAGGAATAGAAGGTAAACGCACAAAATAAAAGCCTTCCTATGAGGAGGCTTTTGTAGTCATGGTTTGACTTTAAGACATGACTAAAGCGACCTTGAGGGCGAGCCAAAAAACTCAAACAGTTTTTTTGGTAAAGGGCAAAACTCAATCAGTACCAGCGCTTGAAAGCTTATGCGATTCCGACTGCTTTTTGCTTGAGACCAGCTCATGCTCTCGAACTCAACTCAAATTGCTGCCAAGGAGGTAAATAGCTAATGATAGTAGCAATGCGTTTTAAAATCAGAAAGGGCACCGACGACTGACCGTGTTTCGTCTCGGTGCCCTTGCTGGTTCACTCCTCACACACTCAAGACTATAGCTGAAGGTAAAAGGTTTGTCCATTACTGTTCTGATCAGAAAAACCTATAGCAGCACTGCTGGAGATGGAAGATTTTTGATGTGCAAGCTGGTGAGACTTCTAGAGATCTACCGCAGGATAGAGCCCAAGTCCATCCCATAGGAGAGTGTACAGAACTCGCTGGGTTGACATTAGTAATCCTAATCGAACAAGGGTGAATACAGGCTCTTCGCTAGTCGTGCCCCGCAAGGGGTGCTCACGATGGAAGACTTGAAAGGCTTGTGCCACTACTTGTGCCGATCGCAGCAATGATCCTTGAGTGCGGCGAGATGCATCAGATAGGTGATCACAGGCATCCAACAACTGACTCAGCAGGCATCGATCGGCGCAATGATTGCAGCAAAGCTGATCTGCCGATGTCAGCCAAGGCATAGAGGCTGGGCTGCTAAAATACCAGTACAGGGGCGCTTCCTCAAGCCTCTCTAAGCTGATGAGCGCCTCGCGGTGGGCAAGCTGTAAAAGTGAACAACAGCGAGCATGAGCATGTTGCACCTCAAAAATTGCTGATGAGTGCAGCATGAGTTGCCGTTCTGGTTCACCCGCAGAGCTGACAGGTGTAAGCGGCAACGATTGTTTTGGCATGTTGGTAAGCAGCGAATCAAGCCATACGGCGATCGCGCGATCACCGACCTCAAAATGAATGAGACCCGCTGCGGTTGCGTGAACTGTAACCTCTTGTAGCAGCGGCTTCAGATGGCTAGGTAGATCCCGCTGTAGGATACTTACTAATTGGGCAGCGATGATGGCGGCATGATGAGGTTTTGCTGCCAGTCGATGCGCGATTGCACAGGCATACGTGAGCGATGTCACTGTACCGACCCGCTTGATCGGTATTGCTTGAGCCGTTAAACCGAGGTTTTCTCGGTTGCTCCAACCGCTGAGAGGCTGTTTTGGCTCATTTCCCGCCTCCGACGCGCTCCAGATGTCGATCGCTTGATGCAGTCTCATTCGTACCAGTGATAGCATTGCGGCAGCCAACTCAATTTATGCTAGCCTTCATCCAACGTTGTGCCTTACGTTCAGGTATGGTTCACGCGTCTGTCATTCAAATTGGATGCCGTCCGATGTGTCATTTTGTGAAGAAGTTCCGATCGTCACGGACGATCGCCTTGCTGCTTCAGAACTGAAGGTGGTGTTATCAGTTTAATTAATGTATTTAATGTACTTGCGAAGATCATGAAAGAGATGTGAAGGTAAACTGATAATACTTTCGTTTCGCAGTGCCCTGACCTCGGCTTAAGGATTAGAGTCTGACGTTCTAGTCGCAGTGAGTCTAGTCGCAGTGAGTGCTCTTATGTTTTCCCTCCTGTCCCTAGCAAATCTTATAGCCTCAAGCCTATGTACTCAGTAACATCTAATTCAGAGGCATCTCGTCCCTTTCTTACCTGGCAACGGATCATTGATTGGTCTCAAGAACACTACCGTGTTCGCACCTTTGCTAAGGATGAAAAGTTGCCGACTAGACCAGGATTGGTCTATCTCGTTCAACGCGGTGCTGTTCGCTTAGTCGGTAGCGCTCAAGTGAACGCAACTGGCACCAGTAGCTCATCTCGCCTTCCTCGCATCAGTCCAGAAGAGGCCTTTTTAGGTTTCGTTGGGGCAGGGCAGCCCTTTGAAATTGTGGCTCAATCACCCTTTACGCTGCAAGGCTACGCACATGTTGACCAAACATCTGTTCTCTGGATGTATTGGCATGATTTAGACAACTGGCCCCACTTCCGTCGGGAGGTGTTGGACGCGTTTCGCTATCAGCACCAGCGCAAGCTGCTTTGGCTCAGTACACTGGGACAGCGGCGGACAATCGATCGCCTGCTTGGCTTCCTGACCCTGCTGATTGAAGAATATGGCGAACCGACGGAACAAGGCTACTGTCTACCTTTTCCATTGACCCATGCTCAAATTGGTAGCGCGATCGGGTCAACCCGCGTGACGGTCACTCGGCTGATGGGCAAGCTGCGTCAACGGGGCATGATTCGCACTCAGGGAGATAACTTGCTCTGTATTCCTACAGATTCTACGCTCACCCGGACTTAACGCGCTGGCGGTCTACGTTGCGCCTTCGGTGTTCATTGCGGCTAGAATCGCTTGCTGGCTGACTGACTGATAGATGGTTTTAAGATACTCTGTCGCCGCCTGAGCCTCGGCTTGGGCGATCGCACTCTCTGAGTTGGTTTCGGCCTTAAGCGGTATAGCGCCAAGCACATCCAGTACTGTCTCGCTGGTGGGCGGTGGTGCAATGACAACTAGCGATGACTCTAGTTGTTCTGTGTAGTGCCAGAAGCGATCGACGGCTAAAGGTGGTAAGACGACTTGCTGGCGCTCTGTAGCGTTTTGTAGAGCCGGAGTACCATCTTGAGCGTTCGTCGTGCTGCTATCCTCGTTGCCTGCGCTCCGAATTTGACGCAGAGCTTCGATAATTTGCTCTTTGGTACGACCGCGTAATTGAAACAGCACAAAGGGATCTTCGCTAAAGCGATCGCCCAATAAATAATACACAGCCCCAATATGCTTGCAAGGATTTGCCGGATCGGGGCAGGAGCACTTACTGTGAATATCAAACTTGGTAAACGGAAAGAGGCTCAGCCCATTGGCAGTAAAGACTTCTTCGATGTTTTGTGGCATTTCTCCCGCTAAAAGTTTGGCAGAAAAAATTGCCTGCTGCGCCATCGACTCAATCACATAGCCCCACTGATCATCTCCAAAGGGATCGAGCGACAGCGAAACTTTGTAAGGCTCTGGCGCTGTTCCCTGCACTCTAGCGGCTACTTTCGATCCTTTAAAGTCAATGTTGAGCACGTTGCCTTCGCGGGCGTAGGTACGGGCACGCGCTAAGCGCCGCACCCAGCCGAAGGACTCTAACACATCAATCCAGCGCTGTGCCCACCATTCGCGGTTTGGTTGAGAGTAGGGATCGGACATGGAGGTGAGGGGTAAGGGATAAAAGTTTTGAGTTTTGAGTGGCGACGCTGGAGTCTTTTGAGATGATTCAGCGGTCAAATGGTTGCTAAGACGGCGCGGATTGTGGCAAATAGCGGACGCAGAGAGGGCACAGGATTCATGCAGTCTTGCTGTAAACAAGCTAAGCGATCGCGGCGTTCTGTTTGAGCCTGAGGGTCGTCCAAGGCGCAGCGTTCTAACAAATCCTCCAGTAAACAGCCGAACGCTCTTACTTCCAGACATTCCAGCGATCGGGCAAGGGACGGCACACTGGATGGGTAAAAAGAGGCGGCTCCAAAATCCCCCAGCAAGCTTGCTCCCGTGTTGCTGACCAAAATATTGTGGGCATACAGATCCCCGTGCAAGATGCCTCTAGCATGGAGGTGGGCAGCAGCAGCAGCAATGCCTTGAGCAACACGGACGACGATCGACAAGGAGAACGTGGTATCGGGGGGATAAGTATCTCTGGTGCAGGTCTCCAGGTTAGGAGGGTTGCCGAGGGTTTGGTAGGTGGGTGGCACAAAGGCGAACACAAGTCCCGCTTTTTGTTCTGGATGGTGACTCACCCTGCCCAGCAATTTGACCAGGTGAGGATGGTTGCCAGCCGCCATGCACGATCGCATCTCATCCACCGGGAAACCATCACTGGTGACGTTCCCTTTAAACACTTTAATCGCAACGTCTACCGTTTGGGTCGGTTGGGTAGCCCAACGCCCTTTGTAGATCACGCCAGAGGCTCCTTCTCCTAAGACGTGCTGAATGGTTAGAGCCGCCCAATCAATCTCTGCCAGCGATGGGGACGTGGCTGACATTGACTCACACAATGGGTTGCCAGCGTATGCCAACCACGACAAACGCGGCAGCGTCAATAACCAGGGGGGTAAAGCTGTGAGTCGGTTTGCCGAGAGGCGAATCAGTTCTAAGCTCTGGCACGCCACCATTGATTCTGGGAGCGATCGCAACTGGTTTCCAGCCAACATCAGCTTTTGCAACTGGCTTAAACGCCCCAGAGAGGCAGGGACTTGCTCAAGCCGATTGTCGGTGAGGATGAGCCAGCGCACTGCGTCTGGTAGAGCATTTTCGGCGATCGTAGTCAGCTTGTTTGACTTAAAGCCAACCATAGAAAGATTTGGGCACTCTGCTAAGACGGCTGGCAAGGCTTCAAAGCTGTTGTGACTGAAGAACGCAATTCTGAGTTTCTGTAAGCAGCCAAACTCATCCGGCAAAGACGTGAGGTGGTTATGGGTGAGATCCAAAATTTCTAACGAATCGGCAAGTGCCAAAACTTCTAAGGGAAATTGAGTCAATCCAGCCGCCAAAGCCAGCCTTTTGGCTCCCTGCAATTGTCCAGATTGTAAGGCATTGAGTGTTTCCATAAAGGCTAATGTAGTAGTGCCGCAGCGTCATGGTAGTGCTCTAAGCCATAGAAGCAGACTGCTAACCAGAATGTTGCGTGGCTCGTCCCAAGTGTCATGCAGCGCAGAGTATCAGTTCTGGACGCACTCCTTGTGGCAAGCAACGTGTCCGCTGTTAGGACTGTAAGCGAAGGCACAAGACTTTCAACGAGCCAATGAGCCA
>JACMKO010000132.1 GCA_014380065.1 Leptolyngbya sp. ES-bin-22
ACACTGTCACCTATCAATACCGAAATTTATTAGTAGGTAGGGTTAGGCAATGCCTATCCTACTTGTTCTGAGAAGCAGGAAAAGAAAAGGCGAAAGTGCCCCTTCAGCCTACTGTCGTTTGAAGCCAGCGATCGCCCCTCAACGCTAAGATGGAACCATCAAGTCGCAACGAGGTCAGCCCTATGACAGTTCGACCCCTCCGCTATAGCAAAGAGGAATTTGCTCGACGCGGCAATGAGCTTTATGAAACTCAGGTGCGTCCTCACGCTGAGGAAGGCAATCATGGGAAGATTGTGCCGATTTGCTAACGCAACACTGCGTGAGCAACATTGAGACAGGAGCCTTTGAACTTGCGAAAGACACGATGACGGCTTCCGATCGATTGCTTGAACGGTATCCAGAGGCTCAAATTTGGTGCGTTCGGATTGGGCATAAAGGCGTTCATTGCTTAGGTGTCTGTTGTCTGTTGTAACGCCATGATGCCTCGCGATCGCGGCAAAACAACGCCTCCCATGCCTTATCAGGTGCGGGAGGCATTGTTAACACGCTGAGAAAGAAATCGCGTTAGGGAGCCGGAACTGCCACACGATTACCAGGAACGATCTGAGGTTGATACGAAAATACCTCGCGGCTACGGGGATCGACAAAGACCTTAAGCCACTGTACGTCGTTGAGACCATTCGCGGCATTGTTGCCAAAGGTCTCGACACGGGTGAAGTTCTCCAAGCGCCTGCCTTGAGCGTCCAGCAACGGCTTGTCAATGCGGAAGTAGTGCGAGTCGCCATGCACGTAAGCAACTGGCTTACGGAACGCAATCACCTCTTCACGTAGTGCGACTAAATAGTCCTTAAAGCCATCAGGAAAGGGAACACCGCTAGCGTCCTTATCATTTTCCACAAGCGTCCTCGGATCGCGCGTCGGTGCTCTGGTGGGATCGCTATTATCCCACCCTGGATTAGCTTGGGCGATCAACATCACGGCGACCGAGTTGCGTGCCTTGGCTACTTTAAATGTTTCTCGCAGCCATTCAATATTGGCGGCGTTGCGCCCTGCATATTCCTCTGGGTCGGGTGCCGTGTCACACAGGTTGTTGCACGAACCCTGGACGTTGAGTGTTGCGTAGGTTACTCTGCCGACCGTCCAGCGGCGGTTCTCGACATAGGGAGCCGCCTGAACTTCCTGTTTCAGACGACGCTTGCCAAACGAGTAGGGTTCGCTGAAGAATAACTGTCGCTCGTAGTTAAGGCGTTCGAGCGAGTTAAAGCCACCGTTGGAGGGACGATCGCAGTCAACCCAATCGTTGTCGCCCGGTGTAAAGACTGCTGGTGCTTTGAGGGAGTTTAAGTAGTCGAGCGATTGGGCGTAGAGTTCATTGCTGCAACTGGTCGGCGTGACCGAGCCTACTGTAGCGTTGCCCGCTTTCCAGTCGCCGTCGAAAGCCGTGAACGCCAGTTTTTGCGAGTTCATGTCAGCGATAAGGTTTGGTACTCCAACCTGAGCCTGCACATCGTTATAGGGTAGATCACCCCAAAGCCCGATCGCATACGGCTCATTCCTGCCCTCCTTTTCGTTCTCGTTCTCGCGGGCATCCGCCAAACCGATTGTGGCATTTACCAAGAGCGGCACAGTTAGCGCCAGTAAACACACTTGACGTAGCAAACGTGCAGCAGTGACGCTTTGAAACCCTGAATAGCCAAGCTTTTTCATGATCATAATCCTCGATTATCCTTTAAGTCCGTGAGCGTCTTTTGGACAACTAGCCCGTGCCCGCCCATTCCCTTCAAGGAGTCAGCTTAGTGGATTGTCTATGACAGATGGGTTACGGCTAAGTTATGCGTAGGTTACGAGTTCGATTTTTTACAGGGAATTCACGGATACTCGACAGGTTTGCCTGTTGCACTCAACCGTAGCTCTGGGTTCTCTACCTAATTCAGGCGGATACTTGGTAGCAGCGTTTGGGTCACTGGGCGCTGTGCCTACTCTGTCCGGACGCACGTTGGTGAACTGTTGGTTGCTGGCTTAGATCTGTGCAGCCCCAAACCAACGTCGTTGACAGATGTTGCGATTGGCACAAACATCTGCTTGACGGAAACTGACTCGCACTGCGTTAATGACTGAGACCTACGATCGCCAAGCTTGTAGGGCTACTGCAAGGCACTCTACAGACGATCGCTTATACAGGTTTAGTCGGAACTCGATCGTTGCAGCTCTAAACTCAAACGCCGAGCTTTGTACTTAGGCGATTTCCAGAAAAGATTTTATCCTTCGACTCCGCTCAGGGTGCAAGCTGGCTGAGCGAAGTCGTTGGCGTAGCCTGCCCGTAGGGCATAGACAGTGGGTATTTTGTTTCCTAGAAATCTCCTTAAACGATTGCGCTTTTTGCTCCAATGAGCAAGCCTAGAACTTGAAATGTCATGCTTAGAGCTGAGCTAAGTAGCTAGGTGCAATTAAATCTAGAACGCTCCAGTGCGTGCATACCTGCTTCACTACGAGCTTTCACCGCATCTAGATTGAAAGATGGGGGTTGAAAAGTAGTGGATGAGCTTACATTTCGCTGACATTCTCCAGCCCAGTCGTCAAATTCTCTACCGACTGGTTTGTCATGCATTGCCGACGTTCTAGCTCCCATCTTGAATCTTTCTAACGTAAATTCAAGAATTTGTCGGTGGGGTTGAGTCTTCCTTCGCTCGTTGCAGTAACAGTTGGAGTCCCAGTGCGAAGAGACCGAAGGCTGCCAGGGCAAAAATTCCCGTGCCTAATGAACTCAAGCCGACGATTAATGTACGAACAGCCGTCGAGATGCGCTGAGTAGTGAAGTTATCGCTATGCAGCGGCTTAGTTGCAAAGGCGATCGCGATCGAGCTAGTCAACCGATAGAGGACAACGGCAATGCCGCCCGCCACGATCGATCCACCGATACAGCGCAGCGGGCTTGGTGCTGGTGCGCCTTCTTTAGAGACCTGAACAGCCGGATCAGAAAAATTTGTTGGGTCACTCATGGGAGGAGAAAGAGTAGTAGGTCAGGATGTCGGGGGAAGTAGGCTGCAAGCGACAAGCTGGAATCCCTTAGTCTTACTCTACTATCCGAATGCCGGACGGGTTAAATTCTGCGATCCAAAACTCCAGATCGGGGTTAGCGATCGCGTCTCTCACCTGTTCCTGTAAAGCTTCTGCCTGCGCCTGGGATGCTGCTAGTGCAAAAACGGTGGGACCCGAACCTGACATCATGGTGCCGATCGGGTTTAGCTGCTGAAATGCCTCTCGTAGTTGCAACACCTGGGGATGGGCTGGCAACACGACTTTTTCGAGATCATTACACAGCCGTTGACCGATTTGAGCGCCATCTCGTTGGGCGATCGCTGCCAGCATCGGACTGGCGTGAACCTGTTGTCGGCGCTCCTCCAAGTCATCACTCCGACGCAAGTAAGAGCCGCCAAAGCGCTGCCGATAGGTGGTATACGCCCAGGCAGTAGACACCGACAGGCTGCGATACTTCGCCAGCACCACATACAGATCGGTCAGCGCAGGCAAGACAGCCAGTTGTTCGCCGCGCCCAGTGGCAAGGGCAGTACCGCCTGCAATGCAAAACGGCACATCGGAGCCGAGTACCGCACCCAATGACTGTAACTCGTCTCGCGTTAGTCCCAAGCTCCAAAGTAAATCGATCCCTACCAGCACTGCCGCCGCGTTACTCGATCCACCTGCTAACCCTGCTCCCACCGGAATCTGCTTGTGAATGGTGATATCCACGCCACCAAAACGGGCAAATCTGTCTGGAAACTGCTTACTCATCAACGCTGCTGCCCGATACGCCAGATTACTGGAGTCATTCGGCACTTGAGGATGGGCGCAGTGAACCCGAATCGCATCGGTGCCACCTGCACGGAGATCAATCCGATCGGTCAAACT
>JACMKO010000133.1 GCA_014380065.1 Leptolyngbya sp. ES-bin-22
ACATCGCACCGCAAGAATGGGTGTGGGGCGATCGGTGGGCTTGGGGCGTTAAGCTTTTCCGGTCGGATATTGTCGTCAAGGCGGCTGCGCGCATTCTGGCAATTTTTCCAGGCGAAGCCAGCTACTTCCAGCGCAAAGGCGGGCAGGTTGCCTGGGTCGGGCATCCGCTGCTCGACCGGATGGAAAGCGCACTTGATCGCGACAGTGCTCGTATGGCGCTAGGCATTCCAGCAGAGCAAACGGCGATCGTGCTCTTGCCGGCCTCTCGTCAGCAAGAATTAAAGTATCTGATGCCCGTGATGTTTGCAGCCGCGCAACAGTTGCAAGCGAAGTTACCCAACGTCCACTTCTGGATTCCGCTAGCGCTAACAAAATATCGTTCACTCGTTGAGCAGGCGATCCAACACTACGGCTTACGCGCAACAGTGCTGGCAGAACCACAGGCTGCTGCTAGTGACTCTGCCGCAACATCGCTGACGCTTCAGGCGATCGCGGCGGCTGATTTAGCGATTACCAAATCCGGCACTGTCAATCTAGAGATTGCCTTGCTCAACGTGCCTCAAGTGGTCATGTACAAAGTCAATCCAATGACCGCGTGGATCTTAGACCGTCTGCTCAAATTCTCGGTGCCCTTTGTCTCACCGCCAAACCTGGTAGAGATGAAGCCGATCGTGCCAGAATTTTTGCAAGACCAAGCAACGCCTGAGCATCTGGTGCAGGAGGCACTCGCGCTGCTGTTGGATGCCGATCGCCGCCAAACCATGCTAGACGGCTATCAGTCTATGCGTCTCGCGCTTGGAACAGTCGGTGTGTGCGATCGTGCTGCCGCCGAAATTCTCAGCCTGGTTGGAGCAACCGATGGCACTAAAGGGCAACGGTGACTTGTCAGCGGAGGTGCGAAGGACTATCGGAAGCGCTTTACACTTACTTTCTAGACGCGATCGAGAACCAACGTGGAACTTGCAGAGATAACGTTTGAACGTGAAGCTTTAACCGGCAATAGCCTCTAGCGTCCAACTACAAGCTTACGTGCGCTGTCGTTTAGCAACAGTTTACCCGCTGCGTCAACGCTAAAATCTTGACCGGGCACAAAACCACCATCGACAAGACGTTTGCCAACGATAACAGCGGAAAGCCGACGCATTTCTCTTAGTACCTCGGCAGGTAAGAGGTGGTTGACAGCCCAGGCAAACGCATCCGTATCGAGCCAAAGCAATTGCTCTAGGCTGACCAAGATAACGCCTGCTACGTCCTCAAGCGGCAAGCGATCGCACAGGCTGGTAACAACCTCACTGCTGATCTGAGCGTTCCTTGTTGCCACAGCGTAGACGACTTTCGAGATCTCTCGCTCCAGTTGCAGGAAAGAAGGCTGTGCAGGGTCTTGTTTAGATAGCATAGACGGCTTCACCAGGGCAATGGGCTGCGACTTTTTGACTCTTGGGGTTCCCAAGCAATCGTGTCCGCCAAGCATATCTCAAGCTAGATGCCAACAATCAGCATTACTGCTAAGAGTTATCAACAAAATTGAGGTTGCATCCGACGCTTAAGACACATGAGCAAGAGCATTAAGAGTTCTACCCGCTTGAGAGATCCCAAAGAGGGTGGGAATACTGAAGGAAAGTTTGGCAACGTTAGACGCATGTGGCGATGGCTCAGAAATATTTTCGGTAGCTTGAGGGCTTACGCCGATCTCAGTCCTGATTTGCGGATGCGACGACGGGTGAACCAGTGTTTGCGCGATCGTCCTGCACTCAGCGTAGAAGAATGGTTTGAACTTTTTTGGAAGCCACAGGGTATCGCTCAGCCGCTCGCCGCCTTTGTCTATACCCATATGCAAGCCTACTCCGGGCTGGAGTTTGCTAGAGTGCGCCCAAACGATCGCCTCAATGAAGACCTGTACTTACCGCTCGTTTGTTGGTTTGACTGGCAAACGTCCTTTGATGAAGACTTTTTAAGCTGTTTCGGCATTGATTTGAGCGATCGCTTTGATCCCCAAAGTTTTACTACAGTAGAAGAGTTAGTTATTTTCCTCAATCATCAACTGCTGTCAGTCAATCACTCGTAAGCTAGTGGTTACTTGAGCCAACCGCTAGAGTTAGAGGAGACGCAACAATGGCTCTAGCGAAACGACGCTCGACCGCGTGGGCAACTGAGATCAACGACCTGGTGCGGGGAGCATGCGGGGGCTTTTTGTTTGGCATTCCGCTGCTCTACACCATGGAAGTGTGGTGGATTGGCTCGATGGCTCAACCGCCTCGCATCATGATGGCGATCGTAGGCACATTTATTGCCGTGTTTTGGCTCAACCGCACGGAAGGCTTTCGTAAGACCAGCCGTTCCCGCCCCTACGAAGCCTTGACCGATACCGTAGAGGCGATGGCGATCGGCTTGGTTTGCTCTGCGTTTGTGCTGCTGTTACTGCGAGAGCTGACGCTCGACGTGCCCTTACGCGAATCCTTGGGTAAGGTGATCTTTGAGTCGGTACCGTTTACGTTAGGAGTCGCGTTGGCGAATCAGTTTCTTGGGGATACCCGCGATGCTGAGTCAAAACCGTCAGACAACAGCCAACCAACCGATCATAAAGATGCACTTAATGCAACCCTCGCTGACATTGGTGCTACTCTTCTTGGCGCAATCGTTGTTGGATTTAACATTTCACCAACCGACGAAATTCGGACGCTTGCTGCGGCTCTTTCAGCCCCGTGGCTATTGGGCATCATGGCTGCATCACTGCTCATTTCATATGGCATTGTGTTCGAGGCAGGTTTCTCAGATCAACGCAAGCGACGGCAGCAGCAAGGCATCTTTCAACGTCCTTTGAGTGAAACTATCATGTCTTATCTGGTTTCGCTGTTAGCAGCCGCGATGATGCTGTGGTTCTTTGATCGCCTGACTTTTAGCGATCCCTGGACGATGTGGTTAGAACAAATTTTGCTGCTGGGTTTGCCAACCACCATTGGCGGTGCTGCCGGACGGTTGGCGGTATGAATCAGCCTGCGCAAGCCTCTGGCTCTCATCAACCACCACGATCGCGTGCTGAATGGATTACGTTCGGGATTGCATCCTCTCTTCTAGCGATAGTGGTGGGTCTGGTTGGCTATACCTGGCTGGACGAACGGCAACAGCGACCCCCCATCCTTTCGGTGCTTAACACTGAAACTATACGTGCGGCTGAGGGGCAATTCTACGTACCGTTTACAGTCACCAATAGCGGCGGCAAAACCGCAGAGTCGGTACAAATAGCAGCAGAATTACGTGTGGGTGGCGCGATCGCAGAAGCCGCTACGGTAGAAATCAATTTTTTATCTAACGGTGAGAAAGCGGAAGGGGCATTCATCTTTAGCCGTGACCCCAGGCAAGGAAAACTGACGTTGCGTGTTGCCAGCTACAAGCTACCCTGAAGAAGTGTCATGAGTGAGGGGGAGGGTATGGGCACGCTGAACGGAGCAGATCGGCAGAGACCTCTTTTGTCTACCCAGTTAGCGACCACACCGCCTTCTGAGTTTCGATTCTTGACACGTCTGGGACTTAAGATGCTACAGTAGGGAACGTGCAGCGCATTGGGGCGTCGCCAAGTGGTAAGGCAGCGGGTTTTGGTCTCGCCATCCCTAGGTTCGAATCCTAGCGCCCCAGTTTTTAGATAACTTCTGAAGAAAACTCGTACAGTGACAGGCTAGTTGCTGGTGACGACAAATCATTGTTGCTGTGACCGATTGCTGTCATGAAACTAGCGGTGGCAAATTAATGTCATCATTGTCAGATCTCAACTCAGGTCTCATACTTTGAACCTAGGGATGGCGACTTTCAACCTGACTCAGAAAGGACAGGCGATTGCGACTTGCACTGAAAATCAGAGTTGTCAGTCTGTAGCTTGCTTGTAGTTTCGTCAAGCAGATCTGGAAGTCAGGAGTCGAAATGGCAACGGTTGTCTAGAATAAGGCTGAAGCAGACCGGAACGCACAGACAACGCTGTGATGCTGAATCCTGGCAGCTTTTGATTGCACTCTTTTGCATAGACTCATGACTCCGCCCCAGCCTCCCCGTCGATCGCAAACGCTTGTAGGTGCCATCACTCAAGCCGTACAGACTGTTCAGGCGAAGATCAATTTTTCTAAGCTGAAGCTGAAACCAAAGGCGCGGGTGCCAGAACTGCGAGTGCAGGATGCGGGCGCTGATCAAGCAGATGTGTATCCGCTGTTGGGCGATCGCTACATGCTGGGACGCAGTTCCAAGTCGTGCGACATTGTGGTGCGTAATCCGGTTGTCAGCCAGGTGCATTTGTCGCTCAATCGGGATAGCCAGCGGCAACGGCTTTTGGGGGCAATTTTCCGTCCGCCTTTTTTTATCAAAGACGAAAACTCTACAAACGGGATTTATCGGGGCAAGCGCCGGGTGCGATCGACCCAACTGCGGCACAACGCTGTTTACACGCTCGGACCACCGGAGTTAGCCGCTGCCGTGCGCATTCAATTTATTGATCCACCACCCTGGTACGTGTTAGCCGTTCGCTACGGCATGTATGGGATTGGAGGCATCACGGCGCTGGCAGTGGTAAGCGTGTTGATTGAGTGGCAGAAGTTCTCGGTGCAGCCTTTACCCGCGTCGGTGCAAGGTCCGTTTGTGGTCTATGCGCGGGATGAGCAAACGCCATTGAGTCCGGTGACAAACCGTACCCATACCGAGTTTAAGAACCTGTCAGACTTTTCGCCGTATCTGGCAAAAGCCGCGATCGCGTCTGAAGATTCCCGCTACTACTGGCATTTGGGCGTTGATCCGATCGGTACACTGCGGGCACTCCTTGCCAATCTCCGGGGCGGCAAGATTCGGGAAGGTGGCAGTACGCTCACGCAACAGCTTGCTCGGAGTGTGCTGCGACAGTACGTGGGCACAGAAGATTCGGCGGGACGCAAACTGCGCGAAGCGGCGGTCGCCTTGAAGCTAGAAACGGTTTACAGCAAAGATTTTCTGATGTTGACCTATCTCAATCGTGTTTACTTAGGCAACGAGGCATACGGGTTTGAAGATGCGGCGCAGCTTTACCTGAACAAGTCTGCCAAAGATTTAACGCTCTCTGAAGCGGCAACGTTGGTTGGTATTCTGCCTGCGCCCAACAGCTTCAACCCAGCACGAAACTATGACAAGGCGATCGAACTTCGCAATGGTGTGCTCGATCGCATGGCAACGTTGAATATGGCGAGTACGGAGGAGATCCAACGGGCACGGCGATCGCGCATTGACGTGAATCCCAAAGCCAAAGCTGAACTTGATAACGTGATTGCGCCTTACTACTACAGCTATGTTTTTAGCGAACTCCAGCAGCTCTTAGGCGCACAGCTTGCCGAAGAAGGCAACTTCATCATCGAAACGGGACTCGACCTTCCCATGCAGTCCAAAGCAGAAGCCAGCCTCCGCGATGCCGTCAATGGTGCGGGTGTGAGTAACGGGTTTTCGCAGGGCGCGATCGTCACTCTCGACGCTAAAACAGGCGAAATTCTCGCCCTCGTTGGTGGCGTGGATTACAAAAAAAGTCAGTTCAACCGGGCATCCCAGGCAATGCGACAACCGGGTTCAACGTTCAAGGTGTTTACCTATACGACGGCGATCGAACAGGGCATTTCACCCAGCAACGCCTACTCATGTGCGCCCTTAAATTGGGACGGGCAGTACTTTGCAGGCTGTCGTGCTGGTAGCGGTAGCCTTGATCTGTACACCGGACTGGCGCAGTCTGAAAACGTCGTCGCGTTGCGGCTTGCTCAAGACGTAGGGCTAAACAACGTCATCCGTACCGCGCAGCGTATGGGCATTCGCTCCGCCCTGAAAGCCACGCCAGGGTTGGTGATTGGTCAAAGTGAAGTCACGCCGTTAGAGTTGACAGGCGCATTCAGCATTTTTGCCAATCGCGGTATCAGCAATCCGCCTCGTGCGATTCGACGCATTCTAGACGGTGGCGACTGCAAAAATCCTAAAGATTTCAAGACCTGTCGCGTGATCTACAGCATTGAACAGGATACACAGCGAAATCAGCCCGTGCTGAAGCCAGAGATTGCCGATACCATGACTAGCCTCATGCAAGGTGTAGTGCGCGGTGGTACAGGACGAGCTGCCGCGATCGGACAGGGCGAAGCGGGTAAAACTGGCACGACCAATGACAATGTTGACCTTTGGTTTGTTGGCTATATTCCCAGTAGTTTAGTGACAGGCATTTGGTTGGGGAATGATAACAATTCGCCCACGTCTGGCAGTAGTGGTCAGGCAGCACAGCTTTGGGGGAACTATATGAGCAAGATCGCTCGTTGAACGCCTTAGAGTGACAGGTCTTTATGCAAAATTCATTGATCGGATCGTCAGAATTGAGTGGATTGGGATTGGATCACCGCGCTTGAGCCTTAAGATACTTAAGATTACTTAAGAGAAGGTTGTGCTTAAGTTGTGCAGCACCCATCCGAACCTTCACACGAAAGTCGCTACAGGCAGATGTGTTTAGCGATCGCTGCTCTCTTGCGGTTTAGATGGATTTGATGAACTTTTAGAGTGCCCTTAAAGAGCCACTATGCTTTCTGAATTGTCATCCCAAGAGTTAATTGCCTTGCGCCAGCGGGTCGCTGAGCAGGCAGCGATGCTGACACAGGTTGAGCAACAGTTGTTGCGCTCTAGACAGATTGAAAATGCACTCAACGCGTCGCAGCAGAAGCTCTCAGTGGTGTTACAGCAGGCACCGATCGCCACAATTGAATGGAATGCCGCGCTGGAAGTAGTGGACTGGAATCCAGCCGCTGAGGGACTTTTGGGTTACACCCGGCAAGAAGTGATGGGTCGTCATGCTACAACACTCTTGACCCCAGAGCATAGCCAGCAGGCGATGCAGACCTGGCTGCACCAGCGTGAGAGCGATCGCGCCCGTACTCGCACGTTCACCAAAGACAGTCGAGTGCTGACCTGTGAGTGGCACAATACACTCCTGGTTGATGTCCAGGGACAGGTGACTGGGATGCTGTCGCTGGTGCAAGCCTGCCCCGAGCCTTTATCGCTGCTGCAACAGTCTTCAGACGTTCTCTCATTGAATGGCTCTGTGACGCAGGATCAAGTCTCGAAGCAGAGCGCAGGCGCGATCGAAAAAACAGACGCGATCGCGCACATTTCACCCGCTTTTTTAAACGACATTATCAATGCCACAGCCGATCCTCTCTTTGTCAAAGATCAGCAGCATCGATACATCGTACTCAACGATCCCTTCTGTCAATTTATGGGCTGGCATCGCGCTGAAGTCATCGGACTTAACGACCACGAGGTGTTTCCTGACGCTGAACAGGCTGACTTTTTTCGCGATACTGATCAGATGGTGTTTGATAGCGGTGACGATCGCGAAGATGAAGAAACCCTCACCAATCTGCACGGTACTACCCATATCTTTTCAACCAAAAAATCATGCCTGCATGATGCGGCTGGCAATCGGTTTATGGTTGGCACCATGCGCGATATCACAGCATTAAAACACGCAGAAGCGGCTCTTAAGCAGGCAAAAGACGAGTTAGAGACGCGGGTAGAGGAACGCACGATCGAACTTCAGCATACGGTGATCCAACTTCAGCAAGAGATTCACGATCGACAAGAGGCGCTGCACGAACGCGATCAGGCTGAAGCTAAACTGCAACACACCCGCAAGTTTCTAGAGTCTGTCCTTAAAACGCTGCCCGTTGCCGTCATTGCGAAAGAGGCAAAAGAGTTGCGCTACGTGCTGTGGAACCCTGCTGCTGAGGCAGTACTGGGTGCGACAGCTAAAGACATGATGGGCAAGAATGCTTACGATCTGCTGGCGCTAGAGCAGGCTGAGGCGCTGATTGAACACGATCGCCAGGTATTGAAAAGCAACCGCATTATCGATATTCCCGAAGCGTCGGTGATGACCAATGGCGAAGCTCGCATCTTACACACCAAGAAAACGGCTGTCTTTGATGAGGACGGCAAGCCACAGTACCTCTTAGCCATCACCGAAGACATTACCGAGCGCAAACAGGCAGAAGCCGCACTGCGGCAGAGCGAAGCGCAGTTGCGAGAACTGGCTCAGCGTGAAGAATTGAGCAATCGCGTTGCCAACCAAATTCGCAGTTCTCTAGACCTGGACACCATTCTGCAAACGACCGTCCACGAAGTTCGCAGCTTACTGCAAATCGATCGCTGTAGCTTTTGCTGGTATCACGCGCCATCGGATCAGCTTGCCAGTCTCGAATTTACCCATGAATCGCGTGATGCGGCGTTCCCCAGCTTTCTGGGTACCTATCCGCAAGATCTCACCAAGCCAGCCGATCGTCACAATCCTGTTGTGGAGAGTCTCCTAAGTCAGACACTTTATCGCGTCGATGACGTAGCAACCGATCCACACCTGAAGCCGGAAGCCCGCGAAATCCTAGATTTTTATGGCTACCATTCTGAGCTGGTACTGCCAGTCCCCATCCTTTCGGGTCAATTGGGCGGTATTCATTGCGGTCATCACAGCGCTATACGACCGTGGAGTGATTCTGAAATCGAGCTACTGCAAGCGGTTGCCAGCCAGCTTGCGATCGCCATCAACCAGGCAGAACTCTATAATCAGAGCGTGACTGCTGCCAATACCGCACAGCAGCAAGCACAACAGCTAGAGCAAGCGCTGCAAGAGCTTCAGCAGGCGCAGGCTCAAATGGTGCAAAGCGAGAAGATGTCTAGCCTGGGGCAACTGGTGGCAGGCGTGGCGCATGAGATTAACAATCCCGTCAACTTTATCTACGGCAACCTCACTTACGCTAACGAATATACCCAAGACCTGCTCAACCTCCTTAACTTATACCAGCAGCACTACCCCACTCCCGCTACACACATTAAGACAGTGGCAGACGCGGTCGACATCCAGTTTGTGATGACCGACCTGCCCAGACTGCTCACTTCGATGAAAGTGGGTGCCGATCGTATCCAAAAAATTGTGGCTTCCTTGCGTACCTTTTCTCGCATGGATGAAGCGGAATTTAAAGCGGTCAACCTGCATGAAGGCATTGATAGCACTTTGATGATTTTGCAGAGTCGCCTCAAAGGACAACAGCTTCGTAGCCAGGGGCGAGAGTACACTCGCCCGACGATCGAAATTGTGAAGGCATACGATGAGTTGCCCTTAGTTGAATGCTATGCCGGACAGCTCAATCAGGTATTTATGAATATCCTGAGCAATGCCATTGATGCGCTAGATGAGGGGGATGGTCAGCGTGACGCGGTTGCAATGGAGCAAAACCCCAGTACGATTCGGATTCGCACCGAGATCATAACGGACGATCGCGTCATCATTGCGATCGCGGACAACGGGCCTGGCATCCCCGAAGCCGCTCGTCAGCGCTTGTTTGATCCCTTTTTTACCACCAAGCCAGTTGGTAAGGGCACAGGCATGGGCTTATCCATCAGCTATCAGATTGTGACAGAGCGGCATGGTGGGTCGTTGCGCTGCGTTTCGTCTCCTGAAGACGGCACAGAGTTCATCATTGAAATCCCGCTTAAACAGCAGTCTCAGTAAGATACGGTCTGCCCTACACTTGAGAGGAAAACGCTTCATGCAATACTCGCAAGACACGGTGGCACCCCATGACCAATGCTCCCAAAATTTTGGCTTTTGCTGGTAGTACCCGGACTGATTCGTTCAACAAAAAGCTGGTAAGGATCGCTGCTCAGGGTGCAACGGCAGCCGGGGCAGACGCAACGTTTGTGGATCTGCGAGCTTTTCCACTGCCATTGTTTGATGAAGATCTCGAAGCAAGAGACGGACTGCCAGCGACAGCGCGTCAGTTTAAAGATCTCCTATTGGCACATGATGGCTTACTAATTGCCTCACCCGAATACAACAGCTCATTCACAGCAGTGTTGAAAAACGCGATCGACTGGGCATCGCGTCCCGCTGAAGGCGAAGCCCCGCTGGGCTGTTTTGTGGGCAAAGTGGCGGCGCTGATGAGCACGTCTCCAGGAGCGTTAGGCGGCTTGCGTGGGCTGGTACCTTTACGATCGCTCCTGAGCAACATCAAAGTGATCGTTCTGCCAGACCAAATTGCGGTGCCAAAAGCCTATGAAGCGTTCAACTCTAATGGCAGCCTCAAAGATCCGAAGCAGCAGGCAAGTGTAGAGAGTCTTGGTGAACAGGTGGCGACGATCGTCGCGAAGCTCAAAGCATAACCATTCTGGTGTTGTGTGAAAACAAACCAGCAACGTGGTTACGTCGATCATGGCAGCGTCAGTGGTCGTGGCGATCGCCGACAAATTTAAGCCCTCATTATTGCCCTAAAGCTTGCCATCAAACCGCTTGTACCAGAGGATGTTGCCCAACGCAGTCACCGCAAGCGCCATGCCCCCTCCAACCCAGCCCAGCATCGGATTATAGCCGCTACGACTCAGATTTTTCAGCCATAAATGGGTGACATCAGACGACACGACCTCATCAGCAACGAAGGGAAAGAGATACATTAGTGCTGCACCAACAACGAGCCAACCCGTCATCGATGCGAGCAGAAAGAGGGTTTTGGCTGTCGATTGGCTGCCCATGAACGATCGCATGAAGAACTAATGCTGAGAGTAACATGGCAAGGCGCTGCGTTTTGCAGAGTCGGTCCATACAACCGTACCGAAGGTCTGGACTGTCATCCTAGTTGCTTCGCACCTGAATTTTGCGGACGATCGCTACAATGTTGCATTTGCTACACTTGCCCGTCTCGTTTTGCATTTATGGCTGTCGCCACAGAGCTTAGGACATTGGGATCAAAGAGGGTGTGGGGGCGTGCCCCCAGCCAGGGGTTCCACCCCTGCTCCCCGTCCTAACCAGGCTGGCGATGGCTATATCTAGATTTTGTGACTTAGGCTAGAAGACCTTGATTAGAGGTGCTAGTATTTGGG
>JACMKO010000134.1 GCA_014380065.1 Leptolyngbya sp. ES-bin-22
AAAAGCCGCCAATGGCTGCTACCAAAGCCAGCATCAAAGCGTACGATGTGCTGGGTTTCTGATGAACAGTCTCATGTTGAATTGTCATCTTACTATTTCCAAATCAAGCTTAAATAAACTAATCAATTAAATTGCAACGCACTCATGCATGAATCAATCAGACAAACGTTCGCTGATGCACATAAGACATCAGAACGACTTAAGCACTGGCGATCGCTTATATTCACATCCACCGTCATGAGTGAAGAACACTATGATGAGAACACCACAAATTTAATTTTGGGCACACTAAGACTTTCTCGCTCTAACGCCTTCAGCGACATCAATCTTTAGAACTAGACTCGGTTGGTTGTGAGAAATCGCAAGCTTTTGCAATATAAAGTTAAAAAGCAGTTTCCAGATCGTCCCAGAGAACTTAGAGAATGTTCAACATCTGGATTGATGAGGCACACTGTCTTGTCCTCTAGCCTAAGCTAAAACTATACAAACTCTGGAGTCGCTGGAATGCACGAATACGATGTGGTGATCATTGGTGCGGGGCACAATGGGCTGGTTTGTGCAGCGTATCTGCTGAAAGCGGGCTATCGTGTGCTGCTGCTGGAAAAGCGATCGGTTCCCGGTGGTGCCGCGACAACTGAAGCAGTGATTCCAGCGTTACCAGACTTTAAGTTCAACCTGTGCGCGATCGACCACGAGTTCATTCACCTTGGTCCCGTCGTTGAAGAACTGGAGCTAACCAAGTACGGGCTGGAGTATCTGTTCTGCGATCCGGTTGTGTTTTGCCCTCATCCCGATGGGAAGTACTTTTTAGCGCATCGATCGGTTGAAAAAACCTGCGCCGAGATTGAGCAGTTTAGTCCACGGGATGCCCAAAAATATGCTGAGTTTACAAACTATTGGCAACGGGTCATTGGCGCAATGATTCCAATGTTTAACGCGCCGCCGAAGTCGTTGATTGATATTGCGGGTAACTACGATATGGCGAAGATTAAGGACTTGTTCGCCGTCATTGGCTCGACCGACAAAACGCTAGATTTCATTCGCACGATGTTGACCAGTGCTGAGGATATCCTCAACGAATGGTTCGACTCCGAGTTTCTCAAAGCGCCCCTTGCCCGCCTTTCATCGGAACTGGGTGCGCCACCCTCGCAAAAAATGCTGGGCATTGGAGCCATCATGATGGCAATGCGGCACAATCCCGGTATGGCACGACCCAAAGGCGGTACAGGTGCCCTAGTGGACGCGTTAGTCCGGTTGGTTAAAGCGCTAGGTGGGGACATTTTGACCGAGCAGCACGTTGCCAAAATTTTGGTGGATGACGGTCGGGCTGTAGGAGTGCGTGTGGCGAATGGCACTGAGTATCGCGCCACGAAAGGCGTGATTTCAAACATTGATGCTCAACGGTTGATGGTGCACATGGTTGACCCTGCGGATTTAAATGCGGCTGATCCTGATTTGCGGGAGCGGTTGCAACGACGCATTGTGAACAATAACGAAACCATCCTCAAGATTGACCTGGCAATGGATGAACCGCTGCGGTTTGAGCATCACAAGCATCGGGATGAGTATCTGATCGGCTCGGTGCTGATTGCCGATTCAGTCAGGCATGTCGAAATTGCTCACACTGATCCGGCGATCGGCAATATTCCTGACGCTGACCCCTCGTTCTATCTCGTGCAGCCAACCATGCTCGACCCAACGATGGCTCCCGATGGCAAACATACGGTCTGGATCGAGTTTTTTGCACCCTACAAAATTGCGGGCTTGGAGGGCACGGGGCAACATGGCACGGGTTGGACGGATGAATTGAAAAATAAGGTCGCCGATCGCGTGATTGACAAACTAGCAGACTACGCGCCGAATGTGAAAACAGCCACGATCGGTCGTCGGGTGGAAAGCCCTGCTGAACTGGGTGAGCGCCTGGGTGCAGTCAATGGCAACTATTACCACATTGACATGACGCTCGATCAAATGGTCTTTTTGCGTCCGTTACCCGAAATTGCTAACTACAAAACGCCGATCGACGGACTCTTTCTCACTGGAGCCGGAACCCATCCCGGTGGCTCGATTTCGGGGATGCCGGGACGCAACTGTGCGCGAGTGTTTTTGCATACACAGCAGCCGATCGCGCAAACCCTCCGCGATGCGAGAGAATCGCTGAAAGCAACCGTAGAATCTGTTTTTCGCCTTTCTTAAGACGACTGGACTGCTTAAAGACAGTCTCTTTGATCCACGATCGGGCGCTCGCTGCGCATTTCTCCCATCATGGCTTGCAGCCAAAGCCAGCGCCCGCGACTGTCCTTTTCGAGCAAGGGATCGGGCACGGGGAACGATCGCTGTTCCAGTGGAATAAACAACCCCATGCCAGAATGGTAAGCAAAGACAGCACCCAACTCAATGGAGTAGATCCAGGCATGAAGGTTGAGTGTACCTGCATACATCTTTGAGCGGACAATAGGGTAGGTTTTTAGATTTTCAATTTGAGTGAGAACATTTTGTTTAATAGCAATTTTTAGTAGTTCTTCTGGAGTGTAGCCCTTATCTTTGCAGTTATCGGCTATAACGCGGCGAGTAGCTTCAGCATGATGTTTGAGCCAATTGTAAACCAGAGGCATTTCTTCAGCGAGGCTACCCAGTTGCAGCAGTCCTTTCATTGCACCGCAGTGCGAATGCCCGCAAACAATAATGTCTTTGATGCCAAGGGCATGCACGGCATACTCGATCGCTGCCCCTTCGGCATAATCTGTCGCTCCATAGGTCGGAATAATATTGCCTACATTGCGGACGACAAAGAGGTCTCCGGGCTGAGCCTGCGTGATCAAGAATGGATCAATCCGCGAATCAGAACAGGTGACAAACAAGACTTCTGGGGTTTGCCCATGAGACAGTTGCTGAAAGAGTTCCTGATGGGTGCTGAAATAGGTATTCTGGAACTCATTGAGTCCGTTGATAATGCCTGCCATTGACATGACGATAATCCTCTTTTTCTGGCTTTACTCCAGGTATGAGCACCCCGCTAGACTGCCCACAGGCTAAAGCATGAAAGTGATCTTTATGTGCCTCTAGAGCCAGTTTGCAAATCTCCACAATCTGGACACGCTTGCGATCGACCCTGCAACAGCAGGCACAGTACCAACAAAATTTCATGCCTGGAAAGCACGCTGCATGCCAATGCTTCTGCACACAACGACTGATTCGATGAGACGGTAGACAACCTTTATGCAAAGAGTGATGACCCAGCAAGTTTTAATCTTGGGTGGACAGGGGCGGATTGGTCGTCATGTTGCTGCTGACCTC
Source organism: Leptolyngbya sp. ES-bin-22 (assembly GCA_014380065.1). Taxonomy (GTDB): domain Bacteria; phylum Cyanobacteriota; class Cyanobacteriia; order Leptolyngbyales; family Leptolyngbyaceae; genus Stenomitos. The sequence continues at coordinate 3,298 of JACMKO010000134.1, forward strand.
GTAACTCATACCAACGCCAAAGTTACAGTGACGGGGAGGAGTCAACGTTCTAAACCAACGCTTGCTTTAGGATCGCAAGTTCAATCTTTGGAGCTGGATTTAGACGATCGCGACAAGCTGACAGCCGCCATCCATGCGCTACAGACCGACGATCGCCAGCAGCGCAATGTCGTCGTGCACTGTGCGGGTCCCTTTCACCACCGCGATGGCAGAGTGCTAGAAGCCTGTATCGCTGCTGGCGTGAACTATGTGGATGTGAGCGATCATCCGTCCTATACGCGTACGGCGATCGCGTACCGTGAAGCAGCAGCAGCAGCGGGTATTACGGCGATCGTCAACACAGGCATTTTTCCCGGCATTTCCAACAGCATGGTACGGCAGAGCATTGAGCAGCTAGACACGGCTGATGCCGTACACCTCAGCTATGTAGTCGCTGGTTCGGGTGGCGCAGGCGTTACCGTCATGCGAACAACGTTTCTGGGCTTGCAGCGTCCGTTTCAGGCATGGCTGAAGGGACGGTGGCAAATGGTAAAACCGTATAGCGATCGCGAAGTCGTTGAATTTCCCTCACCCTATGGTCGCGTCGGCGTGTACTGGTTCGATGTACCCGAAGCATTTACCATTCCCAGCGCGTTCCCGGTTAAAACGGTCATCACCAAATTTGGCACAGTGCCCGACTTTTACAACTTCCTCACCTGGAGCGTTGCCCGCTGGTGGCATCCTCGCCTACTAAAAACTCGTGCTGTCATTGAGTTTCTGTCCTACGTCAGCCATTTTATGACCGATGTAACTGATCGCTTCAGCGGGATTGGTGTGGCGATTCGCGTGGAAGTTGATGGTCAGAAGGACGGTAACCCTGCGAAAAGCTACGCCACGCTGGTGCATAAAAATACGGCGATCGCGGCGGGCTACGGGACAGGGAGCGTGACTGAGTTGCTGTTAGCGGGCAAGCTCGATAAGCCGGGAGTCTGGGCGATCGAAGAGGCACTATCCACTGCTTTGTTTACACAGGCGATGCAGAGCCGAGGCGTGACGATCGAGCAGTCTTTACACATGGCGAAAAGCTGAAAGGCTGGAATCTCCTGGCATTGGATGGCAAAATGGACGGTACGAATTTAACTAGAGACACCATGACGATTCATCCCTTGCTACAGAATGCCCTGGAAAACGGACGCGCACTGAAGATTATTAGCGGTCTGCATAACTTCGATACCGATCGCGTGGCTGCTACGGTCAACGCTGCCGATCGTGGTGGTGCCACGTTTGTGGACATTGCCGCCGATCCAAACTTGGTGCGGTTAGCCAAACAATTGACCCAGTTGCCCGTTTGCGTCTCTGCTGTGGAGCCAGAGAAGTTTGTCGTTGCCGTCGATGCTGGAGCCGACCTAATTGAAATCGGTAATTTCGACAGCTTCTACGCGCAAGGTCGTCGCTTTGAAGCGGATGAAGTTCTAGCGCTGACTCGTGCCACGCGAGCACTATTGCCCATCATCACTCTCTCGGTGACGGTGCCTCATATCCTGTCGCTCGACAAACAGGTGCAACTGGCAGAAGCGCTCGTCAATGCGGGAGCCGATATCATTCAAACCGAAGGCGGCACCAGCAGCCAACCCACTCATGCTGGCACCCTCGGACTCATCGAGAAAGCCGCGCCAACACTAGCCGCTGCCTACGAAATCTCCCGTGCAGTGAACGTCCCCGTGTTATGTGCCTCTGGTCTATCGAATGTGACGGCTCCGTTGGCGATCGCGGCTGGTGCCTCTGGTATCGGCGTGGGTTCTGCCATCAACCAACTCAACAGCGAAATCGCCATGATTGCCGCCGTTCGTAGTTTGGTCGAAGCGCTAGCAACGGTTAGCCGGAAACCTCTTTACGTGTAGCGCGATCGGTTATCGGTATGGAACGTTTCTGTCTATTACTCCAATTGAGTCTATGGACAGAAACGTTCACTCTCATAAGAAACAATTGCTAAGATGAACAGCAGAAGGTGTGATGTCATGATCTGAATGCCAACGGCTGAACAACTAGCGAGTTTGTATCGTCTTAGCTATCAACTGACGTTTACAATGCTGCAACCGATACATTTAATTTGCATTGATGTGCGGACTCGAAATGTATATGTTCTCGCTGGCTATGACGAAGAGCTTGAGTTCCAAATTCTGCCCAATGGAGCGTTATCTCATGAGCCAGACTAATTACGATGCCATGTCTGATGCTGAGTTGAAGCAGTATTTTCTTAAGCATCGCGGGGATCAAACTGCTTTTCAAGTCTATCTAGACAGAATCAATCAACGTCCACGCAGGATCATTGCGAGTCCTGATGATCCGGATTTTGATGAGAAGGTGCAAACTGCCATTCGACAAAAGCTAGAAGCTTCTAGAAGCCGCAATAGGCAGCAGGCTAACTATTCAAATGCAGCGGACGGTTGAGAGCCGCTGGTGCCTCTGGGATCGGCGTTGGTGCCATCAATCAACTCAAAAGCGAAGTCGCCATGATTGCCGCCGTGCGGAGTTTGGTCGAAGCGCTAGCAATCGTGAGTCGGAAGCCTTTGTATGTGTAAGCGATCGGTTCATTAGTATGGGAATTTCTGTCTATCTACCTAATTTGGGGATGTTAGACAGAAAGCTTCCGAATAAAAA
>JACMKO010000135.1 GCA_014380065.1 Leptolyngbya sp. ES-bin-22
CAAAAGTAACGCAGAATTTAAGATTGGAATGGTGAACCCGATCTGAGCTGAGATTATGAATGTCAAGCTCTATAGGGAAAGATAAACCGCTTGCATCTTGCAAATCGTCGTTTTGAATACATTTGTTATAACAAGTTAGCCTATAAAATTTGCCTGGTAATTTGTATTAGATTTCACAGCTTTACATCGATCGCATCTGTCATTGGTATGGCTTTTTGAAGTGCGATCGCAATTGCTCGAATTCACATGACTTGTTCTACCCCTAAATAATCTATGTCTCCTGAAGCACAAGAATTTCTAGGAACATTTGTCGCAGAGTCCTTTTACTATTGGGCTTCTGTGTTTATGTTATTGATCCATGCAGGCTTTTTAGCCTACGAGGGCGGTGCATCTCGAACCAAAAATGTCCTTGCCACGATGGTGAAGAACCTGCTGACCTTAGCGAGTGTCGGTCTATCATTCTTCTTTTTTGGCTGGTGGGTCTACAATGCCTTTCCATTTTTTCCTATCACAGGCGGCATCTTAGGTCCCTGGACAAATCCAGAGCAAAGCAAAGCGATCGCTACGGCCATGCCTTACGTAGATGCCTCCTACCCCTGGTCGCCTGCTCTGGCTCCTAACACAGGCGATCACATTACTGGCGTTTTCTTCTTCGCCTTTGCCCTGTTTGCCATGACGACGGCTTCGATCTTGTCGGGCGCACTGATTGAGCGCGTCAAAATTGGCGCGTATCTGGTGATGTCGATCGTCCTCGGTTCATTTACCTGGGTGGTCGCAGCGGCCTGGGGTTGGAATCCTTTCGGTTGGATGTTTACCCAATTGGGCTATCACGATTTTGGCTGCGCTGGAGTTGTTCACGGCGTTTCTGGCTTTTTTACGCTAGGCGTGCTGATGAATCTTGGCCCCCGGATTGGCAAGTACGACGCTGATGGCAGACCCCGTCCGATTTTGCCGCACAACCTGCCGCTGACAATGGTGGGGCTGATGCTGATCTTTGTCGGCTTCTATGCCTTCCTTGCCGCCTGCTTGATCTTCCTGCCGGGATACACTGGGGAAACGACAATCTACGGAACGCCGATGACCTTAGCTTCGATCGGCGTTAGCACCACGCTGGCACTCGCCGCCGGACTGGTCGGCGCATATATTTCCTCCAAGGGCGACCCGTTCTTCACGATTTCAGGCGGACTGGCAGGCATCATTACTGCTGGTGGCGGCATGGATCTATATCACCCCTCGATCGTGATTATCCTCGCGTTCATTGGCGCGTTTTTGATGCCCAAGGTGGCGCTCGCGGTAGAAAAATGGGGTATTGACGATGCCGTAGGTGCGGTGGGTGTTCATGGCTTCTGTGGCTTTCTAGGGTCTGCTGTCGTAGGGGTTGTGGCAGCGGGCTATCCGCAGGGTGAAGGCATTGCCTCGATCAATCCGATCGGGCAAATTGTTGGCACGTTAATCTGCACGGTTCTGCTCGGCTTTATTCCTGGCTACGCAACAAGCTGGCTGCTAAAGAAATTCAACCTGCTGCGCGTCTCTCACCAAGAAGAGCTAGAAGGGCTGGATCTGTCTGATTTGGGGGCTGAAGGCTATCCCGAATACGCCACGCTTGCTTTTGTTGACCATGCCACAACGCAGGGAGGCACATCTGTTCCTCGGACTTCTATAGATCTAGCACCAGAATAGGAAGGTTGTAATGAGCAGTCCATTTTCAAGCTTTAAAGAATTTTCAGACGCGAAAGGTCCGATCTACACCTTTGCCAACAACCCAACGATGATTGGGTTTCTGCTGGTCGTCTGTCTGGCAATTACGGTGTACTTTCTCTACGCTTCCTACACGATGAGGCAAAAGACTCCGGCAAAAACTCCTGCCGCGCTCGGTCTCTTGCTCGTGGCAGGAGCCGCTTCGATTCTGGGCATGGAGTTTGCCCCGCAGTCGCATAAGCAACCTGAAACTAGCCGCCACCAACAATCTCAGCGCAGCACCGCTCGCAACTGGCAACCGCTGGCACTGTTGGGCATGGTTGGCATTGGGGGAACGCAACTGGGACGCAAGTGGCGATCGCCGCGTCGTAAACCGCTTCGTCGTCCTCGTTAAAAGATCGATCGGTCAGAGTTGCGATCGTAACTCTGACCGATCAATCAAGAAATTGCGGGCTGGGTACTTTGAGACAGCAAGCCATCTTTGCAGTAGGAAGAGAGGAAAGGCGATCGATCGCCGTCTTGCGTCCACAAAATTGGAAAGAAGCTTTCCGACATTTCTAGGTCGTCAACCTGCTTATAGCGTCCGTAGATATAACCCGCTTTGTTCGTTGGATGGAACTGTGTTATGGCAGGAATCGTGTGCAGCCCGATACTGTGAAACGTGCCTTCGGTTCGCGTCGTTTGACAAAGCCCGTGCCAGGTTCTTCCGTGATGAAAAGCGCAACCGCCAGCAGGAACTTCTACCAGAACGAGTTCCGGTTCCGGTACGCCCGCTTGTTCCGCAGCTTGCAGCATTGCCCAGCGGTAATCTTTGATCGGCGCGTGAAATTCGCCCTCCACGTCGCTCAAGTTCCACTTGTGCGAGCCTTTGGCGTAGACCAGCGTGCCATCGGCAGCAGAAGCATCGTTGAGCGCGATCCAGCAGGTCATCATCTGCGGTGGATCGAGATAGTCGATGTAGGCTCCGTCCTGGTGCATGGCGATCGCCTTAGCGTGGGGCGGCTTCATCCACATACTGTCTTGCCCAATTCGTGCTCCGCTCCATCCGGCTAGCTGAGCCGTGAGGCGACCAATCTCAGCAGAAAGCACAAGGCTGGCGATCGTCAAATCACATTTCCAGGCGTTGCAAATTTCTCGCGTTACGTCCGGTAAGCTCAGTCCAGGTCGCCAGTGCCACTCGTCGGGAAAAATTCCAGTTTCAAACTGACCGTGAAACAGCGGTTCCATTCGATCGATTAATGCTTCAGTGAAATCAAGCGGTAAAAAGCGATCGAGAATTAAAAATCCGTCTTCGTGAAACTGTTGAATCTGCGCGTCTGTAAGCTGAATCGGCTGATAGTTCATAAGGCACCTTTTGACTCAGATTCACTTGTTATAATAAGTTGCTCGATTAAATGCTGTATCTTCAGCTACGCTCGATCGATTCTTCTCATTAAGGAATTGCAACAATGGAACTGCCCACGATCGCCCCCGGTTTCCTCCATATCATCGCCAGCGATTTTGATGCCAGCCCGATGACCTGCGTAAAGGACGGAAAGCGAATCGGCTATGAACCTGCCGTTGCTAGGGTCGTTTGTCAAAGGTTGGGACTCGAACCCGTCTGGCACAATTTGCCGATGCAAGATTTCTACACCAGCCTGCAAGCAGGACAGTATGACGTGATCTGGTTTAATCAGGCGATTACGCCAGAGCGTCAGCAGTGGGCGGATTTCACCAGACCTTACGGGTTGTTTGACGAGGCGGTTCTGGTTCGCGCCGACAGTCCGGCTCAGTCTGCCGCCGATCTTGCTGGACAGCGCGTGGGCGGACTGGCGGACAGCACGAATATTGCTCTTGCAGAAACCTTTACCGATGTAGAAACCGTGCCGTTTCCTGGCAGCGATCAAGTGTTGCCAGAAATGCTAGAAGCCTTACGACTTGGCGAAATCGACGCGCTGATCGACGATGAACTGGTGCTAGTTGTCGCTGCTGAAACGGATTCTAGCTTGCAAGTTGCCTTTAGCATTCCGACACAGGTGCCATTTGCGATCGGCGTTCGTAACAACCAAACTATTTTACTTAATGCTTTAAATGAAACGATCGACGCGCTAATTGCAGACGGAACGCTGGCGCAACTGTGGGCAGAATGGATTCCTCAAAAGCCATTTCCGTTTACCTGATGATGGAGGCGATCGTAACAAATTGACTAATCTGCTGCTTTCGTAGTGTCAAATACAAAGTTGTCATAACAAGTTCGGTTTACTAGACCCAGAACCACAGCCAACTGGAGGTCTAGCGGTGACTGGAATGCTGATACGAACCGAGCAAACTGACCTGGAAGCGTATGTTGCCGCTCCAGGTCGTGATGAATTAGTCAAGCAAGTCCGTGCCAAGATCGATGAACTGGGCATTCAATACATTTACTACCAGTTCATTTCAGTAACCGGACGAATCGTGGGCAAAGGCGTACCTGCCGACCATTGGGAAACCATGTCCGATCGCGGCATTCAACTTGTTTACGGTGCGACCGCAAATTTGTTTGTCGATCGCCATCGCAACTACATTGGCTACGGACCCGAAGCCTCCGAACTCGTTGCTATTCCCGACCCCGAAACCTTTTGTCAGTTGCCCTGGGATAAGCGGGTTGCTCGCGTCTACTGCACTTGCTTTCGCAACCGCGAAGAAGAAATCAATCCGGGGGGGGTTCCTCACATCTGACAGTCGCGGCAATCTCAAACGCATTCATGCCGACTTTCAGCAAGAACACGGGCTGCATTTGCGGCACGGCTGCGAACCGGAAATGATGTGGCTCAAAAAGGATGTAGACGGCAAGCCCAACGGCGGCGTAACCAAGCCAAACTGCTATCAGATCGACCAGTTTGAAGAACTGCGCCCGGTCTTCTTGCGCGTGATTGAATACAGTCGGGCAATGGGGCTGGATATGATCCAGGGCGACCACGAAGACGCGCCCGGACAGCTAGAGCTAAACTTCCAGTTCGATGATGCTTTGCGAACCGCCGATCGCCTGACTACATACCGCCAAATCTGCGCCCAAGTTGCCCGCGAATTTAACCTGATTGCCTGCTTCATGACCAAGCCATTTATGGGTGTCTCTGCATCGGGCTGTCATCACAACCTCTCGCTGTGGCGCAACGGCGACGAGCAGGTAAAAACCTTTGGCATGGAAACCTTACCTGGACTTGAAGGCTGCTTCACCTACCGCAAAGGCGGCGAAAATACCTTTCTACCGCAGCCCGACCTTGACAAGCGACTACCGGGCACGATTGGCTTGAACTGCATCGGTGGCGTAATCGAACATTTGGGCGCGTTGACGGCGATCGGCTGCTCAACAGTCAACTCCTACCGCCGCCTGTGGGATACAGGACTGTGGGCACCCGTGTATGCCGATTGGGGCTATCAAAACCGCACCTGCGGTCTGCGCGTTTCGGCTCCCGGTCGCTTCGAGTATCGTGCCGTTGATTCAATGGTAAATCCATATCTGATGGCAGGCGCAATCCTCAAAGCATTTGATGATGGCATCAAACGCAATCTCGATCCAGGCGAGCCAGAATCTCGCAATCTGTATGAAGCGATGGAGGCTGGTAAGCAGGTGAAGAAATTGCCGATGTCGCTAGGGGACGCGATCGATCGGCTCTCCGAAGATCCGGTAATTCAGTCTGCCCTTCCCGGCGAAATGTACAGTCTCTACACCTGGTATAAGCGCGACGAGTGGGAGAAGTTTTTGGCAACGACTACGAGTTGGGATATCGAAACCTATCTTGATTGCCTACCGTAAGAATTAACGGCAATCAGCTTATATTCAGTGGCAGCAAACAAAATGCTCAAGCTGCGGGTCGCTCACACAGAAGGGTATCTAAAGCTGCGGACCGAGCGTCCCTGTGGCAGGCAGGGCTGATCTATTGGTTGGAGGATTTTATACTGAAGGTCTCCCTATAATTGGATTTTAAACTTTATGAACTTAATTCAGTATCTGCAAACCGTCCGAGATTATCGCACCCAACCTGACTATCCCCTCTGGGTGATTCTAGTCTTAGTGGTCGTGGGCACTATGCGTAGGTGCACCATGGTGCGTTAGTCGCCTACTACCGATCGCCCCTGCCCAACGTTAGTGCTGTGGCGATCGCCATTAACAATACCGAGATTCTTAAAACTGAAGACCCAGAAGCCTACGGTAAATCAGGTGTGGCATATCTCTCCCCGTGGACAGCTAAAAACATTGCTATTACTGATTTTGACCGGGATGCCAACGGCTACTTTGTCGGGTATTTACCGCAGGTGCCTGA
>JACMKO010000136.1 GCA_014380065.1 Leptolyngbya sp. ES-bin-22
AACTGCTGCAATTGCTTTAGCGGTTAAGGCTGGTACTCAAATAAAGATTATCTATTTCTAGTGACAAGGGACGCTCACGATCAATGCCTCTTTACGAATTCAAATGTGACGACTGCGGTGTGTTTGATCAGTGGCGACCGATCGCAGAATGCAACGATCCAGCTAGCTGTCCCACGTGTCAGGGGGGAACCAAACGCCTCTTCTCGGCACCGACGCTCTTGTCTGGTTCTTTGCGGCTCAAAAAAGAGAGTCCCGAACCGCAACTGGTGCAGCGATCGAACGATCGGGAGCCGGAACGATCGATGGCGCGATCGCACAATGGCGCACGACCCTGGATGATTAGCCACTAACGCACCGTTCGTTTGCAGACAGCATCTTGTGGTCGGACGTTACATGTAAGTCCATACAGCAGACGAACGACACGTCTAGTCCATGACTCGAATCGCTTTAGGCACTAGAAATGTAATCACCGTTACAAGTCTGGTTGATTGAAATCGCTAGACTAAGCCCTATTGCCAGTACTTCGGTCTGTCCTACATGCAAGGGGTTTGCATTGAATAAAGCTTATTTAGGAGGCTTGAATGTCTTATCACGGTGATATTTCGTCCAGCGACGACGCTGTAGGCGTTGCGGTTGTAAATTATAAAATGCCGCGCCTGCACACGAAAGAAGAAGTGATTGCGAATTGCAAAAACATTGCCAAGATGATGGATGGCATGAAGCTTGGTCTACCGGGGATGGATTTGGTGATCTTCCCGGAATATTCCACGCATGGCATTATGTACGATGCCAAAGAAATGATGGAAACCGCCGCATCAATCCCCGGTACCGAAACCGATATTTTTGCTGAGGCGTGTATTCGCAACAAAACGTGGGGCGTTTTTTCGCTGACGGGCGAACGTCACGAAGACCATCCCAACAAGGTGCCTTACAACACCCTGATCCTGATGAACGATCGTGGTGAGATCGTGCAAAAGTATCGCAAGATCATGCCCTGGACACCGATCGAGGGCTGGTATCCCGGCGATTGCACCTATGTCTCCGACGGTCCCAAAGGCTTGAAAATCAGCCTGATCATTTGTGACGACGGCAACTATCCCGAAATTTGGCGTGACTGCGCGATGCGTGGCGCTGAATTGATTGTCCGCTGCCAGGGCTACATGTATCCTGCGAAAGAGCAGCAAGTTATGGTATCGAAGGCAATGGCGTGGATGAATAACGTCTACGTTGCGGTTGCAAATGCGGCTGGTTTCGATGGCGTGTACAGCTACTTTGGTCATTCGGCGATCGTCAGTTTTGACGGTCGGACGCTAGGTGAATGTGGCGAAGAAGACATGGGCGTGCAGTACGCGGCGCTGTCTAAATTTGCGATTCGTGACTTTCGCAAAAACTCTCAGTCGCAGAACCATCTGTTCAAACTCTTGCACCGTGGCTACACTGGCAAAATCAACTCCGGTGAAGGCGCTGAGGGTGTCAAGGAATGTCCGTTTGAGTTCTACCATACCTGGGTTAATGACCCTGCGAAGGCGAAGGAAATTTCGGAGTCCATCACTCGTACTACGGTTGGCGTGAAGGAATGCCCGATCGAAGGGTTGCCCACCGAAAAGCTGATCGAAACCCCATTGGTCGTAAAGGAGAAAGAAGCGGTTCTATTGAACAACTAAGTCTGCTCGAATTGATTCATTGCTTGCATTTAACACCTTAACCAAACGCTCGCGTCATTTACGCGAGCGTTTTTCTTGCTGCCTTTGAAGTGATGGCAGCGATCACGACGGCAGAATCCCCTTTGTCTGAGAAGCTTGAGCAAAAATTGTTGCTATGGTGAGTTTTATCAGGCTGTAAGGAGTAGACGCTATGGCAATCTCGATCGCCCACCTGGGACCTTCTGGCACCTACGCTGAAACTGCGGCGCTTCAATATGCAACCTGGCTGGCTCAAACAACTGGGCAAGAAGCGCAACTGTGTCCGTATCTCAGTATTGCCCTGTCACTGCGGGCGGTTGCTGAGGGCGAGGTGGCTGTGGCTGTGGTGCCAGTCGAAAACTCTACCGAAGGCAGCGTTCCGATGACGCTAGATGGCTTATGGCAGTTTGGCAACTTACAAATTCAGTGGGCACTGGTTTTGCCGATTTCTCATGCGCTTTTGTCTTATGCAACCGCGATCGAAACCATCCAGACTGTCTACTCCCATCCGCAAGCCTTAGCCCAATGTCAGGGATGGCTCGAAAAATTTCTGCCTGCCGCCCAATTGATGCCCACCAATTCGACGACGGAAGCGCTGCAACAGTTGGGAGCAGACCCCACGATCGCGGCTGTCTCGTCCAAACGTGCCGCCCAACTTTACAATCTGCCCATTCTGGCTGACGCAATCAACGATCAGCCCGACAACTGCACCCGCTTTTGGGTACTCAGCCAGCAGCCTTCCCCTGGGGGTCGCCATACCTCGTTAGCCTTCACCGTGCATGACCTGCCAGGTTCTCTGGTTAAACCCCTGCAAGTGTTCGCTAGCAGCGGTCTTAATCTCAGCCGCATTGAATCTCGACCCACAAAACGATCGCTGGGCGACTACCTGTTCTTCATCGACGTGGAAGCAGATGCCCGCAAAACTGCCGTTAAAACGGCGCTGGCACAACTGGCTAACAGCACAGAAACCCTGAAAGTGTTCGGCAGCTACGATCTTTTACCCGCTAGCGGTGATGAATCTTGAGCGCTGCTCATGCCCAAGAACTTCCGCACATGCTGAAGGTATGTTGGTACATCCTCTAACATCGGAAAGTGCGCAGTATCTGGCATCAGCACATACTGAATGTTGTCGTTCAAAGCGGCTGCCTGCCGTCCCATTTCAGCGGGGATGATGATATCACGCTCTCCCGCAACGAGCAGAGTTGGGACAGTCAAGCGCGCAAACTCTTGAGGCATGACCTCAGTTGCCTTTTTGCTCACGCAAGTAAAAATGGTGCCCAGCGCCGCATCATAATCTGCCATCAGGAAATCATTCAGAAACGATCGGCTAATGGCTCCAGGCAGGGAACGATGCAAAAAGCGCTGCATAAATAGGCGATCGACAAACGGTAGCCCATACAACCAGCGAGGGCGAAACTTCACGACGTAGCCGCCAAACTTGTAGAACGCATTGAACGCTCTTTCGTCGTACTCAAAAATGCCGCTACAGGTGAGAATGGCACGCTCGACGCGATCGGGGTACAAATTCAAAAAAAAGGTCGCAACCGAAGCACCCATTGAGTGAGCGTTGAGATAAATGCGTTTCAGACCCAACGCATCTAGAAGCCCAGCTAGATCATCCGCATAGCTTTCTAGCTCGTAGCTCAGCTCGGCTGCGGTTTCAGGTGGTTCAATCAGTGATAATGTTTCGCTGTCGTTGGAGCGCGATCGCCCAAACCCGCGCATGTCGTAAAGGAGGCAGTCGAAGCGATCGCAGAGTTCCCTAGCCGTGCTTTCCCAATAGCGAGCAGAGCCACCCCACCCGTGCACAAAAACCAGAACGGGCTTACCCGAAGGTTCTGAATTGCCTGACTCTGTAAGCCATTCGTAGTAGTGATTAAAGCCGCGAACGTGAACGTAAGACATTTTGGGACAGAGTAATTAGTTGCTAGTGATTGGTTTTTAGATCTAACAACCAAAAACCAACCACTAGCAGCTAAGCAGATTCAGGTTTTGGTAACGACGACGGATGGATGATCAGTTCTGCGGTCGATCGCTTCTCGACCATTTCGCGGGTGATGCTACAGCGGGTGACATCCTTGCGCGAGGGCAGTTCATACATTACGTCTAGCATCAGTTCTTCGACAATGCTGCGGAGGGCGCGAGCACCTGTTTTGCGGCGGTATGCCTCTTGAGCGATCGCGCGTATCGCCTCCTGCCGGAATTCTAACGCCACGTTATCCATCTTCAAGAGCTTTTGATACTGCTTGACCAGCGCATTGCGAGGCTCTGTCAGAATTTCCGTGAGCGCGTCTTCATCCAGCGGATTGACGATCGCCATCACGGGCACACGTCCAATAAATTCTGGAATCATGCCAAACTTAACCAGATCATCTGGCTCCATATGGCGCAAAACGTCTGCCGTCCGTTTGTCTTTGGGTTGCGCCTCTCCAGGTTGGATAAAGCCCATCGACTTTTTGCCAATGCGCTGTTCTACGGCTTTATCTAGACCAACAAAGGCTCCACCGCAGATAAAGAGGATGTTGCTCGTGTCAATCTGAATGCAATCCTGATAAGGATGCTTACGTCCTCCCTGCGGCGGCACATTGGCAACTGTGCCCTCCAGCATTTTCAGCAATGCTTGCTGAACCCCTTCACCCGAAACATCACGGGTAATGGAGGGGTTCTCGCTTTTGCGGGCAATTTTGTCAATTTCGTCAATGTAGATAATGCCACGCTGCGCTTCTTCCACATCTAAATCGGCGACTTGCAGCAAGCGGAGCAGAATGTTTTCCACATCCTCGCCGACGTAGCCAGCTTCTGTTAACGTCGTCGCATCAGCCACCGCAAAGGGTACATCCAGAATCTCTGCCAGGGTTTGAGCCAAAAGAGTTTTGCCACACCCTGTTGGTCCAATCAGAAGAATGTTTGACTTTTGCAGCTCTACTGTGTCTTCAGCCTGTGCCTTGCCGTTGCTACTTTTTGACTGCGTAAAGCTAAGGCGCTTGTAGTGGTTGTAGACCGCCACCGACAGCACCTTTTTGGCATCATCCTGACCGATCACATGCTCGTCCAGGTACTTTTTAATCTCTCTTGGCTTGGGAATTTGGCTAAGAGAAAGGTTCGCCGATCGAGCCTTACGTTTTTCGGGCGATTGCTCTCGGCGCGGCACAGGCTGTGGTGCTGCCGCGCTAGAGTCAAACAGCTCTTCGTCCAGAATCTCGTTGCAAAGATCGACGCATTCATCGCAAATGTAAACTCCTGGTCCGGCTATAAGTTTGCGGACCTGCTCCTGAGATTTGCCACAGAAGGAACATTTGAGATGAGAGTCGTATTTAGACATACCTGCCTCTTAATTAACTGGAGCAACAGCCTCTCCCGCTTTGGGAAGATTTTGCCTGGAAATGACCTGGTCAATCAGTCCGTAGTCTTTAGCTTCGTCAGCGGACATGAAGAAGTCGCGTTCGGTGTCCATTTCTACGCGTTCAAACGGCTGCCCGGTATGGTAAGCCAGCAACTCGCTCAGCTTGCGCTTGTGGTAAAGAATTTCTTTTGCCTGGATCTCAATGTCAACCGCTTGCCCTTGAGCGCCCCCAAGCGGCTGGTGGATCATGATGCGAGAGTTTGGTAAGGACATCCGCTTGCCGTGTGCCCCGGCTGCCAGGAGAAAGGCTCCCATACTAGCAGCCAAGCCAAAACAGATGGTAACGACATCAGAGCGCACTTGCTGCATGGTGTCGTAGATTGCCATGCCTGCTGTCACTGACCCACCAGGAGAGTTGATGTAAAGCTGGATGTCTTTTTCTGGTTCCTCAGCTTCTAGAAACAGCAGTTGAGCCACGATGGAGTCGGAAACCATGTCATCAATGGGCGTGCCCAGGAACACGATGCGCTCTCTGAGCAACCGAGAGTAAATGTCGAAGGCTCGATCGCCCCGACCCGATTGCTCAACCACCATCGGCACGACGTTGCTAGGTCCGATCGACGTTACGTCCAGATCATTAAGGCTGTTGATGGAGTAGTTAGCGGAGCGGGATACAAACATAATGGGTGTTGTTGCCTGAAATCACTGTAGACCGGATTCGTGAGTTGGCGTGAACGCTTCCTTCGTCGAATCGCAGTGTATATCCAAACATTATGCCTCAACCAACCAGAGACTTGTGGGCATCAGAAGCAAAAGGCTCTGCTATTGTAGCCTGGGTGTTTCAAGGCGTAACGCATTCCCCGTAGAGAATAGACAAAACGTTATTCATCGTCCGATGGCTCTGCCTTCGCCTTCGCTTTGCGCGCTTTTTTGGGCTTTTCGGCATCAGCAGCTTCAGCCGTTTCGAGTTGCGTTTCGCTATCCGTTTCGACCGCCGCCGCGATCGCGATTGGCTCCGTAGCTTCTGTCGCTTGTTCCACCGCTGTCGTTGGTGACACGACTGAGGCAGTCACATCTACAACTGAGGCACTCACATCTACAGTCTCGGGATCTATTGCCTCAGCCTCGACGGTAGCGGCTTCTAACGCCTCCGCTTCTTCCTCTTCTGTCGCTAATGTTCCTTCAGGCACCAGCTCGATCGTCGATCGCTCAATCAGCCAGCCCACGATCTTTTCCTTCAGCAGATCTTCGGCGACAACCGCTTGGAGGCGATCGGGGTCAATGTCGCGATCGCCTAGCTCCGCCAGCAATTCAGTGGCTCTTGCACTGACTTCTTCGGATTCAACCTTGATCGACTCGCGCTTAGCGACTTCACCCAATGCCAAGGTTCGCTTGATGCGATCGATGGCTTCAGGGCGCGATCGCTCTTTCAGCATAGAAATGGTGTCTTGATTGAACAGCCGCTTGACATCAATGCCCTGGTTTTGGAGCTGCGTGGCGGTCTGGTTCAAGAGAAAGCTCAATTCCCGTTCGACCAGCGTTTCTGGCAGGTCAACCTCAATGTGCTTCAGCAATTCGTCAAGAATTGCCTGCTCTTTGTTTGCCGTTGTTTTTGCGTCGGCTTCCTCGTTGTAGCGAGTTTCAAGCGACGATCGCAGGTCTGCCAGCGTTTCAAACTCACTGACTTCTTGAGCAAAGTCATCGTCGAGGGCAGGCAGTTCTTTTTCCTTGATCTCTTTGAGCGTGATGGTGAATCTCGCCGCCCGACCTGCCAGCGTTTCTTGTGGGTAGTCGTCTGGGAACGGCACAGGCAACTCTTTTGTTTCGCCCGGTGTCATCCCTACGATGCCGTCAATAAAACCTTCAATAAACTTGCCTTCGGCTAGCTCAACCTGAAAGTCTTCGGCTTCACCGCCTGGAAACGGCTCTGGTTCTGCTTCGGCATCGTCACTTACGAGTACGCCCTTGTAATCAATGACAGTCGTATCACCCAACTGCGCGGCGCGACCTTCAACCGGAATCAGGGTGGCGGTTTGTTCCCGATATTGCTCTAGTACTTTATCGACTTGTTCGGCGTCAGGCTTCACTTCTTCTGCCTGGAGCTGAAAGTCAATGTATTGCTTGAGCGTTACATCGGGCTGCACGTCAACTGAGGCTGAAAACGTAAGCGCTGATCCAGGCACAAACTGGCTTACCAGCTCGTCAAAAGGCGATCGCAGTTGAAAGTTGCCCAGCGCCTCGATCTTTTCCTGCTCGATCGCCTGCTTCAAGGTCTCATCAATCAATTCCTCTAACGCCGTTGCCTTCAGTTGCATGGAGCCAAAGCGCTGAACCAATACCTGTCGTGGCACTTTGCCCTTACGAAACCCAGGAATATTGGCAGTGCGGGTAAATTTCTGAATCACCTGCTCGTAAGCCTTTTTAGACATTTCCGGCGTAATTTCAATTTCCAAGCCAATCTGGCTGGCGGGAAGTTTTTCCTGGGTAACTTTCATCGGTATATTCGCTACAGACAATAACTTTAGTGGGTTGCTCGCTTAAGCGTCGCTCAGGGGCACAGAATCACTCACTCCAACGTCAGCATAGACCTAAGGGATAAGCAGACAGTCAAAGCGGGCGATCGCATTCGCTGCATCGCCGCAATACGTAATCGTAACTGATCCTGCTGGACGGCTGCTAATTAGTTTAAGTGAATCCTTTAAAAATAGAACCATGATGGGGTTTACGAAAAATTTCGCCAGAATCCTGGCATTCCCTGAGAGTCGTATGCTGAAGGTAGCGGCTTGATGAGCCCTAAAATAAAAACTTATAGCTGGAGGACATGACGTTGGTTCATCCCTATCGGGTCGCTATCTTAGGGGCGACGGGCGCAGTGGGTACAGAGCTATTAACACTGCTTGAGCAGCGGGACTTTCCGATCGCAGACTTAAAACTGCTGGCATCGGCGCGATCGGCAGGGCAAACGCTCTCGTTCAAAGGCGAACCGCTGCCCATTGAAGCAGTGGATGACAAAAGCTTCAAAAACGTAGACTTGGTGCTGGCTTCGGCTGGTGCCTCAGTGTCGAAGGCTTGGGTGGCAACCGCGATCGCGGCTGGTGCAGTATTCATTGATAACTCCAGCGCCTTTCGGATGGATCCAACTGTGCCGCTGGTGGTGCCAGAGGTCAATCCCCAGGCGGTTGCCGCCCATCGAGGGCTGCTTGCGAACCCTAACTGCACGACGATTTTATTGGCAGTCGCAGTGTATCCACTGCATCAGGTGCAGCCGATTCGGCGCATTGTTGCCGCAACGTATCAGTCTGCTAGTGGTGCAGGTGCGCGGGCTATGGAGGAGGTGAAAACTCAGGCTCAGGCAATTTTGCAGGGACAAGAGCCGATCGCTGAACTGTTTCCGTACCCGCTGGCGTTCAATCTGTTCCCACACAATTCCAAGCTTAACGAGCAGGGGTACTGTGAAGAAGAAATGAAGATGGTGAACGAAACGCGTAAGATCTTCGGTACGCCTAATTTACGCGTGACGGCAACTTGTGTACGGGTTCCCGTATTGCGGGCGCACTCCGAAGCCATTAACCTGGAGTTTGATCAGCCGTTTGACGTGACACAAGCGCGCAATATCTTAAGCAAAGCTCCAGGAGTCACGCTGGTAGAAGACTGGCAGGCAAATTACTTTCCGATGCCGATCGATGCCAGTGGTAAAGACGAAGTGCTTGTCGGGCGCATCCGCCAAGACCTATCCCATCCTTCTGGTCTAGAACTTTGGCTTTGCGGTGACCAGATTCGTAAGGGTGCAGCGCTTAACGCAGTGCAGATTGCCGAACTATTGGCGCAGCAGAATCTGATTCAGCCGTCGATCGTCCTTGCAAATCAGAGCCGTTAGCGGTTAGCTATTAGCAGCTAGTTAGCACTTGCTTCTAACAATCAACAAGTAACAACTGAACCCGTGTGGTGAATTTTGGACGTGTTTTAACTGCAATGATCACGCCGTTTAAGGACGATGGCAGCGTCGATTTTGCGATCGCCGCCAAGCTAGCGTCTTACTTAGCGGCAAACGGCACCGATACGCTGGTCGTCTGTGGCACAACAGGCGAATCGCCGACTTTGACATGGGAAGAAGAGTACGAACTTTTCCAGGTGGTGCAGCAAGCGGTCGCCGGAAAAGCGAAGCTTATTGCCGGTGCCGGTTCAAACTCGACTCAAGAAGCGATCGCAGCAACCAGAAAAGCAGCTAAACTAGGGTTAGATGGTTCTTTGCAAGTCGTCCCTTACTACAATAAGCCGCCTCAAGAAGGGCTTTACCAGCATTTTAAGGCGATCGCGGAAGCCGAACCCGATCTACCTATGATGCTCTACAATATCCCTGGGCGCACTGGGCAAAACATGCAGCCTGAAACGATCAGTCGCCTTGCAGCCATTGCTAATATCGTGGCAGTCAAGGAATCAACAGGGAATCTTGATCAAGCTAGTGAGATTCAACGTTTGACACCACCTGAATTTGCACTCTACTCTGGAGATGACTCCATGACCCTGCCACTACTGGCGATCGGTGGTCGGGGTGTTGTGAGTGTTGCCAGCCATCTGGTTGGGTTACAGCTCCAGCAAATGATCCAGGCATTTGAGGCGGGTCAGCATCAGGTTGCGACAAAAATTCACCTTGAGCTTTTCCCTCTGTTTAAAGCGTTGTTTATCACCGCCAACCCGATTCCCGTCAAGGCGGCGCTTAAACTACAAGGTTGGCAAGTCGGCTCTACCCGTCTGCCACTGGCTGATGCTTCCACTGATTTAACGGCAACATTAACGTCAGTGATGTCACGCTTAGCTCTAATCTGAGCACGTGCAGCGCCACCAAGTTTCTAGACAACTGAATAAGTTCACTATCGGTACCAATCGGTAGTGCTGAGGACACTCTACTGACTGACGGTCATCGCGCTTGCAGCTTCATGCAGCCAGATCGACCTTGGTTAGCCACTCCAACGCTCTTGCTTGTATGGCTTCAACAGCCTGACAACTGGATCGAGACGATGGATGGATGCTCCTTAATCAGCTTCAACCAACTAATTTTTTATTCTCTACACGTTCGATAAGGATGCCAATGACTCAAAACAACACTTCACCCGCGCTGAAAATCATTCCACTTGGTGGTTTGCATGAAATCGGCAAAAATACCTGCGTCTTTGAAATTAACGACGAGATCATTTTACTTGACGCAGGTCTTGCATTTCCGACAGACGGGATGCATGGGGTGAATATCGTCCTGCCAGATATGACCTATCTGCGGGAAAATCGTCACAAAATCAAGGGCATGATCGTCACACATGGTCACGAAGACCACATTGGCGGTATTGCCTTTCACCTCAAACAGTTTGAGATTCCCATCATTTACGGTCCTCGCTTAGCGATGGCGCTACTCAAAGACAAATTGAGTGAAGCCGGTGTCACCAAGCGAACAGAGCTACGCACGGTGGGTCCTCGTGAAACTGTGCGGCTTGGGAAGTCGTTTTTCGTGGAGTTTATCCGCAATACGCACTCAATGGCAGATAGCTTTACCGTTGCCATTCGTACACCTGTGGGTGTCGTGATTCACACAGGTGACTTTAAATTTGACCATACGCCTGTCGATGGCGAGTATTTTGACTTCCAGCGGTTGGCAGAATATGGCGAAAAAGGCGTGCAATGCCTGATCAGCGACTCGACAAACTCCGAAGTGCCAGGCACCACGCCGTCTGAGCGGGCGGTCTTTCCTAACCTCGATCGCATTTTTGCGCAGGCACAAGGACGGTTGCTGGTGACTACGTTCGCCTCGTCCGTCCACCGCATCAATATGATTCTGGAACTGGCAAAGAAGCACGGGCGCGTGGTTTCAGTTGTAGGACGATCAATGCTGAACCTCATTGCTCATGCTCGTACCCTGGGCTACATTAAGTGTGAGGAAAGCTTGTTTCAGCCTCTACAGGTGCTACAAAAATTAGCGGACGAGCATGTGTTGATTCTGACCACAGGCTCTCAGGGCGAGCCAATGTCGGCAATGACACGTATCGCAAATGGAGACCATCGTCAGATTAAAGTGCGTGAAGGCGATACGGTTGTCTTTTCGGCGAACCCTATTCCTGGCAACACGATCGCCGTGGTCAACACGATCGATAAGCTGATGATGAAGGGTGCAAAGGTCGTTTATGGCAAAGAGCAAGGCATTCATGTCTCTGGTCACGGCTGTCAGGAAGACCAAAAGCTGATGATCGGCTTGACTCGACCCAAATTTTTCTTACCCGTTCACGGCGAGCACCGGATGCTGGTCAAGCATTCCCAGACGGCTCAAAGCGTGGGCGTGCCTGCTGAAAACATGGTGATTATTGACAATGGCGATGTGGTCGAGCTGACTGCAAATACCATGCGGGTTGCGGGTAAAGTGCCCTCTGGCATTGAGCTTGTGGACACGTCCCGCTCTGGCGTGGTGAACAGCAAAGTTCTGAAGGAGCGCCAGCAGTTAGCTGGGGATGGCATTGTCACGGTGGCAGCCGCCATTGGCTGGACAGGTGCGCTGATGGCGAAGCCTCAGATCCATTTAAGCGGTGTAGTGACCTCGCTAGAGCGGTCTAAACTGCAAACCGCGATCGAAACCGCGATCGGTGTCACGTTGCGCGATCGATGGAGCGAGTTTGCCCGTCCCGTTGGCAACGAAGGACAGCTTGAAATTGACTGGGTAGGATTACAAACGCAGATCGAGCGTGAAATTCAGCGGACTCTGCGACGTGACCTGCAAAGCAACCCACTGCTCGTCTTTTTGATGCAAAACCCTGAAGAGTCACCTGTGAGAGAGGTAAGCCGCGCTCGACGTACCCCTGCGATCGTCTCGTAGCCGATAATCTGCCCGCAATCTAAAGCTTGTAAGGCAGGGCATGATTTCCAATGCCCTGCCTTCTTGCTATGCCACCGCACGATCGTGCCGTTCCCGCGATTCCTGCCGGATTGAGCCAGACATCGCCGCTTGTTGCAGCAGCATAAACGCCTTTAAGTCTTTGGCATCATAGTGAGTTCGCAAGAGCTGACGCAGTTGGTTTTCTGCCTCAAGCGTCAGATAGCCAGTTGCAAAAGCATGTTGGACGATTTCGCGGATCATGATCATGGTAGGAACCCAGACATTATCGACACAGTAAGCCGATACTCAAACCACATGCGGCATGCGGCTGCTTATCGACGGATGGCAATCAAAGTAAGTTTTTTCAACAGGGATTGTTTTTATCTTTGTAAGGTCAATAATACGAAGCCTTCGTAAAAAGTTCCTGTTAGCCAGGTAACAAAATGGTAGTTTAATGAGCTGAGCGCTTTTGTCACGGTTTCAATCAGCGCTGGTCGATCGCTGTAGGCACTTGAATCGCCTCTGGTTAACCAAACGTGCTTCGCCGCAAGAACCTCACTGTTAGAGTGTGATGCGCGTAATGGCAATACGACCAGAAAGGCACACATCGACATCACTACCAGCATCCCGTTGTCTCTTGGCATACTCCCCCGCATAGTAAAAGGAATCACCGTCTATGCGGTAGTTTCCGGGTAAGGGCTGTGTGCAGGACAAACAAAAAACGATTTCTGGCATCGGTGCCGCTTGAGCCAGATGTGGTAGGTTGACGTTCCAAAACGTGCCAGGTTCCCAAAGACGGTCAAAAAGAATCTGTAAAACGTGGGTTGTGAGTTGGGCGGCAAACGCCCAGTCGATCGCGCGTCCACCTTGCCGATAGTGAGAAATGGCAACCCCAGGAAGCCGATAAAACGCCGCTTCTCGCACTGCCGCTACGGTTCCCGAAATGTAAACATCTGACCCTAAATTTCCCCCTGCATTGATCCCAGAAAGCACCCAACGCGCATCGGGAACCAGGTGATTGAGCGCGATGCGGATACAGTCTGCTGGAGTGCCGCCGATCGCGTACTCGACCGTCGATCGTTGCTCTACATGAATCGGTTTTGTGGTTGTCACCTGATGACCACAGCCAGAATGGGGCGCTTGGGGTGCAACGATCATAGGGTTGCCGTCAAATTTGCTCACGGCTTGAAGCAAAGCTCGTATTCCCGGTGCATCAATGCCATCGTCATTGGTCAAAATTAAAGTCATAAGGGTGTAAGAAACGTTTTGAGTGCTGAGCGCTGCTGGATGAGCGTTAGTGCGTAGACTAAAGTGACGGAGAGGCTGTGTTTCTAGTAACAAGGTACAGGGTTGAGACTGCATGAATGAGCTTAACGACCATGATCAATTGGCATCTGGACTCATTCCTGCATCGCCACCTGGGTTTCGCTCGGGCTTTGTCGGCATCATTGGTCGCCCGAATGTCGGCAAATCGACCTTGATGAACTACCTGGTGGGGCAAAAGATTGCCATTACCTCACCCGTCGCGCAAACCACGCGCAATCGGCTACGGGGTATTTTGACCACACCAACGGCACAGCTCATTTTTGTCGATACACCAGGCATTCACAAGCCCCATCATGAATTAGGTAAGGTGCTGGTCAAAAACGCTCAGGCTGCAATTCAGTCGGTAGATGTGCTGCTGTTTGTCGTCGATGGTGCTGTTGCAGCGGGTGGCGGCGATCGCTTCATCGCCAATATGCTTACCCATTGCCAAACGCCAATTATTTTGGGCATCAACAAGGCAGACCAGCAAGTGGAGACGGATGAGGGAGAGGCGGCGGAAGTCAGGAGTCAGGAGTCAAAAATAACTCAAAACCCAACGCCTGATCCTTCAGCCTTCAGCCTTCAGCCTTCAGCCCTCTCGCCTCACCCCTTCGATCGCACCTACCAGGAACTTGCTGCCAGCCAACAGTGGGGCCTTGCCAAATTTTCGGCGCTGACAGGCGATGGCTTAGAGGCACTACAGCAACAGTTGATTCAGCATTTGGAACCGGGTCCTTACTACTATCCGCCTGACTTGGTGACGGATCAACCGGAGCGCTTCATTATGGGTGAGTTGATTCGAGAGCAGGTGCTGCTGTTGACACGGGAGGAAGTACCCCATTCAACAGCGATCGGCATCGATCGCGTTGAAGAGGAACCCACGATTACACGCATCCTGGCAACGATTTACATTGAGCGATCGTCCCAAAAGGGCATTCTCATTGGTAAAGGGGGCGAAATGCTGAAGGCGATCGGCTCAGCGGCACGCCAGCAAATTCAAAAATTAGTCGCAGGCAAAGTCTACCTGGAGCTGTTTGTTAAAGTGCAGCCCAAATGGCGACAGTCGAGCGCTCGACTCGCTGAACTAGGATACCGGGTAGAAAAATAAATCAGCAAGCCTCCAGATTAAACACATCTGGATGCATGACTACCTCTAATAGCCGAAGTCAGCAATGGCTACTAACTTAAATTCAATGCCAGCAATTTCGTCCAATATCTTTGACTCGTTAGACCACGATATAGAACGGATGATGGGCGAAGAAGTACTTGCTTTTGTAAGCTATGTGTGTATCACAAGATCAATTGCAGATAATGATTTTGGCACATTGCCGAGCAGTACTATAGCTGCATTAAGAAAACTATCTGGGTTTTTAAGGCGGCATCCATGTGATATCGAGTTCTTCTCTCAGAATGGCAACGTACAAAATTTAGCTGCCATAACTCCTGAAACTCAAATACTTAACACCTATCCTTTCACAGGAGAAACAACTCTTTATGGAGTTATCAATCGTGTGGGTGGGGCAAAGCCTAAAATCCAGTTTAAAGCCTTTGATGGTCAGCTTCTTTATACAACACAAGAAATTGCTGAACAAGCAGGAAATAGACTGTATAAACAAGTTGGCTTAGAAGGTCGTGCTGAATGGAATTCTGAAACCTTGAGAATTGAGAACTTCTATGTATCCGCAATTTCTTTATCTGTTGATCGCTTCCGCTAAGGTGATAACTGCCGATGAGTCTGGTAATGTTCACACAGCATGAATTATTTTGTTTGAGCGGAGACGATCGCCTCAATGAGCACAATGTGAGTAGGGTGCAGCAGATCATCGCTACCTGCAAGATTTTGCAGGTAACGATCGCCCCTCTAAGGTTTTCCTAGAAAATCGATTTTACCCAGTTCGACTCCACAGTGCCGAAGAATGTCATACGCCGTAGTGACATGAAAATAGACATTCGGCAAAATAAAGTAGAGGAGATAGGGCAAGCCCTCAAAGGTCATGGTGTCCTTGCCGATCGGTAAGGTGATCGACTTTTCCTCGGAACAATCAATTTGTTCAGGCGTTAGAGTTTCCAGGTAAACAGTGGTTTTGTGGAGGCGATCGATGAGTTCAGCAAACGTCGTTTCATT
>JACMKO010000137.1 GCA_014380065.1 Leptolyngbya sp. ES-bin-22
TGAAGTGGCAACGGATGAGGGAACAACTCGCTTACTCACCGCAGAACGATTTTTTATCAATACAGGCACGCGACCGTTGATTCCATCTGTGCCGGGACTCAAAGAAACCGGGTTTTTGACGAGTGAGTCGATCATGGAATTGGAAGAGTTGCCAGAACACTTAATCGTTCTCGGTAGTGGCTACATTGGGTTAGAGTTTGCCCAAATGTTCCGGCGCTTTGGCTCTCGCGTCACTGTGATTGGGCAAAGTGAGCAAATCCTGTCGCAGCAAGACCCAGATATAGCGATCGCGGTGCAAACGCTCCTAGAGCAAGACGGCATTGAATTTCTGCTGAAGGCAAAGGTGTTGAAAGTCGATCGCGCTGGCAATGAAACTAAACTTCAGATTCAATTTGCCGATTGGGAAATGGAACTTCAGGGAACGCATTTGCTCGTTGCTGTCGGTCGTGCCCCAACGACCGATACCTTAAATTTAGCTGCTGCTGGTGTAGCAACCGATGCACACGGATTCATTCCAGTCAACGATCGCCTGGAGACGAACGTACCGGGTATTTGGGCGTTAGGCGATGTCAATGGAGGATCGCAATATACCCATGTGGCGCTGGACGACTATCGAATTGTCAAAGCGAATCTGATTGATGGCGGCAATCGGAGCACACAAGGTCGCTTGGTGCCATCCTGTCTGTTCATCGATCCAGAACTGGCTCAAGTGGGTCTGACCGAAGCCGTAGCGCAGCAACAAGGGTATGCAATCCGAGTGGCGAAACTGGATGCCTCAGACATTATGCGAGCGGTAACAGAGGGTCAAACTGATGGGCTGCTGAAGGCGATCGTGGATAGTGAGACGGGTCGTATTCTCGGCTGTTCACTCTTGTGTCATAAAGCGGGTGAAGTGATTTCGACGGTGCAGATGGTGATGCAAGCTCACATGACCTACACCGTTCTGCGCGATGGAGTTTTGACTCATCCCACCATGACCGAAGGATTAAATATGCTGTTTTCAAAATTGTAGGCAGCAAGTGCAATACTACTGGACTAATAATCATGAAAAAACTAGAAGGAAAAGTCGCTCTTGTCACCGGCGGTACTAGCGGTATCGGTCTTGCCACTGCTAAGCGCTTTGTTGCTGAAGGTGCCTATGTCTTCATCACGGGTCGTCGCCAGCCTGAACTCGATGCCGCCGTGAAAGAGATTGGTAAAAACGTTACTGGTGTTCAGAGTGATGCCTCTAAAATGGAAGACCTCGATCGCTTGTTCGCCACAATTGAGCAAGAGCAAGGACACCTCAATGTACTCTTCGTCAACGCTGGCGGTGGAGAAATCGCCCCACTCGGCTCAATCACTGAAGAACACTTTGACAAAACGTTCAATACCAACGTCAAAGGTCTACTGTTCACCGTGCAGAAGGCACTGCCTCTGTTGCCAGAGGGTGCTTCCATCATTCTGAACGCCTCGACTGCTTCTACCGTGGGCACCCCAGCCTTCAGCGTTTACAGCGCGACCAAAGCCGCCGTGCGATCGTTTGCCCGCAATTGGATACTCGACCTCAAGGATCGCAAGATTCGGGTGAATGCCATTAGTCCTGGCGTGGTTCCTACTCCTGGCTACAATCTTCTAGGACTGAGTGATGAGCAGGTGCAGGAATTCGTGGACAGCCAAGCTAGCACTATCCCGCTGGGACGAGTCGGCACGCCCGATGAGATTGCCAAAGCCGTTGTCTTTCTTGCGTCAGACGACAGCAGCTTTGTGAACGGTATTGAGCTGTTTGTCGATGGCGGCATGGCGCAGATTTGAAGCAGCTCCAAAAGCGGTTAGCAATGCTCCAAACGGGCTGTTGCTACAGAGGGTGATCCATCGTCACAAGCAAGGCAAGTCATATTAAGTCAAGGCGACCTCAATCATCAGCAGTGTCGCAATGATTGATCAATCCCCCATTGGGGATGTGATTATTTTATTGTCTGAACCAGATACAGATTAGGAAACTTTCAGCCCAATTTAATCTAGGAGCCACATGAGCACAATTACCATCAAAGACGGTACGCAGATTTACTACAAGGACTGGGGCACAGGACAACCCATCGTCTTTAGTCACGGCTGGCCGCTGAGCGCAGACGCTTGGGAATCGCAGATGTTTTTTCTCGCTTCGCACGGTTATCGCTGCATCGCGCACGATCGCCGCGGTCATGGTCGCTCAAGCCAACCGTGGAACGGCAATGATATGGACACCTACGCCGACGATCTGGCGGAGCTTTTCGAGGCGCTGGATCTAAAGGATGCGGTGATGATCGGTCACTCTACTGGCGGCGGTGAAGTGGCACGCTTCATCGGACGGCATGGGACATCACGTGTCGCCAAAGCAGTGCTGATGGGCGCAATACCACCCATCATGCTCAAGACGGAAGCGAATCCGGGTGGGCTGCCGATTGAGGTCTTTGACGGCTTTCGGGAGGCGTTTTTAGCTGACCGATCGCAGTTCTTCCTGGATGTGGCGAGTGGTCCCTTCTTTGGCTTCAACCGTCCTGGTGCTAAAGTCTCTCAAGGGTTGATCTATTCGTGGTTGATGCAGGGCATGATGGCGGGTCACAAGAATTCCTATGACTGCATTAAAGCGTTTTCGGAAACAGATTTCACTGAGGATTTGAAAAAGTTTGACGTGCCGACGCTGATCATTCATGGCGATGATGATCAGATTGTGCCGATCGCTGCTTCTGCCCTCCTGTCTGCAAAGCTCGTCAAAGATTCGACTTTAAAGATTTATCCCGGCGGGTCGCACAGTCTGGGAGACACGAGTAAGGAACAGCTCAATGCTGACCTGCTGGCATTCATTAAGTCTTGATGCGCAAACGCTGATGTAAAACAGCACCGTTAATGATCCGAACAGGTGCGTTCTCTTAAGTCCGCACTCGTTGCGAATGGTTCTTTCAAACTCAACGACCATAGGATTCGTAACTATGAAAAAACTAGACGGAAAAATTGCAGTTGTTACAGGTGCCTCTAAGGGCATCGGTGCTTCGATCGCCAAACATCTAGCCGCCGAAGGAGCAGCGGTGGTCGTCAACTACGCCTTCAGCAAAGAAGGAGCCGATCGCATAGTTGATGAGATTGTTAGTACAGGAGGGAAGGCGATCGCAGTCCAGGCAGATGTTTCCAAAAGGGTAGAGGTCGAACAGCTTTTTGCAAAGACGCAACAGGTATTTGGCAGGCTCGACATCCTGGTCAACAATGCCGGGATCTATGAAAATTACTCCCTGGAAGACATCACCGAACAGCGCTTTCACAAGCAGTTTGATCTGAATGTGCTGGGATTACTTCTCACCTCACAACAAGGTGTAAAGCACTTCGGCGCTGAGGGCGGCAACATTATCAATATCAGTTCGCTCGTCAGTACCATCCCGCTGCCCAATAGCTCGATCTATAGTGCGACCAAAGCGGCGGTCGATGCCATCACAAAGTCGCTAGCCAAAGAGCTAGGTTCCCGCAACATCCGCGTCAACGCCATTAATCCTAGCTTGGTGGAAACGGAAGGTACGCACCTAGCAGGCGCGATCGGGAACGATTTTCAAAAACAGGTTGAAGCACAAACCCCACTGGGTCGCATTGGACAACCACAGGACATTGCACTTGCGGCTGTCTTCTTCGCATCCTCTGACTCAGCCTGGATCACAGGAGAAACGTTGGTCATTTCGGGTGGTTTTTAACGAGGAAAACCGTGAACATCAACAAGCAAGGAGAAAATCCATGAATATCAACAAGAACGATACCGCAGTGGTCATTATCGATCCACCGTCTTTTCACCATCCAGCAAAATAAACGAACACAAAGGAGATCACAACGTGAACAGATTCACCATTAGGAAAGGCATCCGCCTACTTCTGATCGTCGCACTCTTTTTAGGAACCACTATCCTCACTTCTCTAGGAGCCATCATGAATACTGCAAGCGCACAAGACAGCAAGCCCACCATCGTCCTGGTTCATGGCGCATTCGCCGAGTCTTCCAGTTGGAACGGTGTATTGACCCATCTGATTCCGAAAGGGTATCCGACGGTTGCCGTGGCCAATCCCCTGCGCGGAGTCAAGAGCGATGCAGACTATGTCGCTAGCATCCTCAAGAGTATCGAGGGTCCTATCGTGCTGGTCGGGCACTCCTACGGAGGCGCAGTGATCACCAATGCGGTCAATGACAACAGGAACGTGAAGGCACTGGTCTACGTTGCCGGTTTCGCTCCTGATGCGGGCGAGACTGCCGCCGAACTCACAGGACGTTATCCGGGCAGCACGCTCGGACCGACACTCGCGCCGCCAGTCGTACTGCCCGATGGCGGCAAAGACCTCTACATTCAGCAGAACAAGTTTCACGCGCAGTTTGCCGCAGATGTACCCGCCAATGACGCGCATCTGATGGCTAGCACCCAGCGTCCGATCACAGAAGCCGCGCTGAACGAAGCCTCTGGTGCGACTGCATGGAAATCTATCCCGTCTTGGTTCATCTATGGCGATCGCGATTTGAACATTCCGGCGGCGGTGCAATCTTTCATGGCGGAGCGCGCTAACTCAAAGGAGACGATCGTCGTGAATGGCTCGTCACATGTAGTGATGATTTCCCATCCAGATGCCGTTGCCGAAGTCATTGAGCACGCTGCGATCGCTGAATAAGTATTCCTCCACCAACTTTTGAGCAGTATAGGCAGCCCAAGTTTTTTGAGATTGCTCCGCTTTATACTGCTCATAACTTTGGCTGAGAAATTGACTCAATCGTTCCCCTGAGAATGACCTATTTAGGACTTTCTCCACGCCTTGGTCGATCGCATAGTTTGCATACCAGATTGCCCAATCTTGGTCATAAACTTCATTCAAAATTGTTTGTTCATATTGACCATGCGCTTGTTCAGCTTGAATCAGTAGAGATTCAACTTGATGTGTAATTGATTGCATGAAATTTCATCCTTTTCAGATTAAGGTTGGCTATGCAATGGAGATGATTGTGTGATTTTTGTGCCTTCACATGAGTATGGAAAACTTGATCAGTTCTTTGTCCTGGTTGGGTAGTCCAACATGTGAAAGCTTTCCCTTGCGGGTATCTCGGAGCGATCGCCCATATTCCAGGGTTATTTCATTCTAGATTTAGGCAACGAATTTGCAGGCTTTCATCTGTCGGAAGCGGGTAGCTTGGAA
>JACMKO010000138.1 GCA_014380065.1 Leptolyngbya sp. ES-bin-22
ATAAATAAGTTTCCATGCTGTAGGGACGCTACATGTAACGTCCCTACTACTACAGAACCTTTAGGTGCGATCGCCTATCTCTAGTATGTCTTGCGCTAATCAGGGCGTGTGGATAGGCTTCTTCCTCACCCAAACTCAGTAAATTGATCGCCTCACACCAGCATTTACCCATCGACCGTCCCAAAGTGCAAGCCCATTTCCTGTAACCATTTGCGGTACACAATCAAGGTGCGATCGCTATTCAAAAGCAAGTCAGTCTGACCGTAAAGCGGTAGCAGCATGGGTCGTTGCGCCTGGATGATGGGAATATCCTGGTTGAGAATTTTTTCTTGCCACGCAATCAGGTCGGCGGCAGGGGTTTGATGGTCATAGTTCAGCGCCATCCACATCCAGAGCGTGCTGCTCAGCGCTGAATGCGGCGTGACACAGAACAGAATCGAAAAACGGGCACCTTCTGATTCTTTCGCCAGATAGGCTGTGAAGGGTCGAAGCGCACGGTAGGTATAGGCAACAACGCCACCTTGACCAGTCCCATACGGGTTCGGCTGATACACGCTCACGCCTTTGGAAAGCACGCCATCCGGCTCGATCGTCGTCCCGTAATCCTCAATAACGGGATAGGCAGCATCGCCTAAAATACCCTCGTGAATGAAGGGGAAATGCGCTACGTCGAGAAAGTTTTCGATCGCCCGCAGACCGCACAGGTCAAACGCGCCGTAAGGTCCGCACAGGAGTTTGCGATAGGTGGGATCATCCCATTCGGGGAACGCGGGAATAGCCTGCGCTGGTTCACCGATCGCCACCCAAACCAGGTTGTAGCGCTCTTCCACACGATACGTCTGCACCTGAGCGCGCTTCGGAATCGTCTGTTCAGGGTGCGCCGGAATGTGAACACACTGACCGTCACTGTTGTACGCCCAGCCGTGATAGGGACAGACTAACGTCGCGCCGTCTACATGACCGCTAGAAAGGCGCGTCCCGCGATGAGCACACAGATCTCGGCAAGCATGAACCCGATCGCCAGTGCGCCAGAGCACCAAATCTTCTTCTAGCAGACAAACAGGCAGCAGTGCGCCTTCTGGAATATCTTCCGATCGCGCCACTGGATGCCAATCATTTACCACTACTGGATCGCTAACCATCTTGTGTCCTCTGCTAAGCAGCACCCGTTTGCCTGTATGCCTCATTCTCATAGGCAAGTTCTCCCATGATATAGGTGGCATGAATGGCGCGATCATCCCCCAACATGATGGTGGCAAAGGTCTGATCAGCCAGTTCTGGGAGAGAGGTTGCGATCGCTGAGGGATTGCGTCGTGCCATCAGCGGTGTCGCCCTGGGATCGAGAACAATGAAATCAGCTTCCTTACCTGGCTCAAAATTGCCCAAGGTGTTCTCTAGCGAAAGTGCCCTTGCCCCTCCCAACGTTGCCAAATAGAGCGCTTGAAAGGAGGAAAGCGTTTCACCCCGTAACTGCGT
Source organism: Leptolyngbya sp. ES-bin-22 (assembly GCA_014380065.1). Classification (GTDB taxonomy): domain Bacteria; phylum Cyanobacteriota; class Cyanobacteriia; order Leptolyngbyales; family Leptolyngbyaceae; genus Stenomitos. The sequence continues at coordinate 1,477 of JACMKO010000138.1, forward strand.
AACTTTGTATGCCTCACTTGCTGTTTCCAACATCGAAAAGCTCGTACCACCACCCACATCGGTGCCAAGACCCACTTTGATGGGCTGGTCTATCGACTTCGCTTTTTTCAGGTTGAACAGTCCACTCCCTAAGAAAAGGTTAGACGTAGGACAAAAGGCGATCGTCGAGTGTGCCTCCGACAAACGCTGAAACTCGGCATCGGTCAACTGAACACCATGAGCAAAAACAGACTTGGTGCCGACTAACCCAGCGCGATCGTACACATCTAGATAGCCCTTACTGTCAGGGAATAGTTCTGCTACCAGTGCCACTTCCTTTATATTCTCTGCAATGTGAGTATGCATATAAACATCGGGAAACTCCGCCAGCAGCTTACCCGCCAGCCGCAGTTGCTCGTCGCTGGACGTAACGGCGAAGCGAGGCGTGATGGCATACAAAAGGCGATCGTGCTTATGCCATTTCTCAATCAGTTGCTTGCTTTCCTCGTAAGCAGTTTCTGGCGTATCCGTCAAAAAGTCTGGTGCGTTTCGATCCATCAACACTTTGCCTGCAATCATGCGGAGATGGCGACGACTCGCTTCCTCAAAAAAGGCATCCACCGACTGCGGATAGACGGCTGTAAACACCAGCGCTGTCGTCGTCCCGTGCTTCAGCAACTCATCTAAGAAAAAAGACGCAATCTCCTGAGCATAGGCTTTGTCGTGAAACTTGCCCTCGGTCGGAAAGGTGTACTTGTCTAACCATTCCAGCAGTTGCTCGCCATACGCGGCAATCATCTCCGTTTGCGGAAAGTGAATGTGCGTGTCAATGAATCCTGGCATGATGAGCCGATCGGGATACGCCGTAATGGGAATGCCCGCATAGCTCTCCTGAAGGCTTTCGTAAGTCCCCAGCACTTTCACCTTACCGTCTTCTAAAAGCAGCAGACCGTCAGGCAGATAACGAACACTATCCGCTTCAGAGGCATAGAATGGATCATCAACAAAATCGAGAAAAGCACCACGAAACGCTTTTAGAGACACGCTAACCAGCCCAGGAGGATGAATAAATGATGGCTAAACCATGATTGGTCTCATGAAATCATACCCTTCCAGCAACCGCGTATCTAAAGTGACAAAAGCGATCGATGAAGTCAGAAGTCAGAAGTCCGAAGTCCGAAGTCAGAAGCAGGCGTAGAGAAATTCAATACACCGCAAGCCGAAGCAAGCCATAGCTCTCACTCAAAACTCAAAACTCAAAACTCAAAACTTCCTGCTCTCCTCTCTCCTCACCCCTCTCTCCTCACCCCATGTCTGGCAAACTCACCACTCACGTTCTCGATACCGCTCAGGGTTGTCCGGCGGCTGGTTTGGCGATCGCCCTCTGGTCGATCGCGCCCTCTGGTGAAAAAACGCTGCTAAAAACCGTGCTCACCAATGCCGATGGACGCACGGATAGTCCGCTATTAGCCGATGGGGCGTTGCAAGTGGGGATGTATGAACTGGTCTTCAGTGCTGGGGCGTACTTTGCTCAACACGTTCAAGAGCTACCCGAACCGCCGTTCTTAAACCAGATCCCGATTCAATTTGGCATTGCTGATACCACCGCTCACTACCATGTGCCGCTGTTGGCTTCACCGTGGTCATACAGCACCTACCGGGGGAGTTAAGTAATTGGCGACTAACTGTTAGCGATCAGCAAATTCTCATCTCCTCAAGCAAGCTTTCTATACTTTTCAACGAATCCACTAACGACTGACAACCAGCAACTATATGGCTTCCGCAACGCTTGATCTTTCAACCACAGCTCCGGCTCGGATTGGTGGCTCTGTCCAGACCGATCAATGGCACTATCAGGGGCAAGACTGGTCGATCGCTTACGAAACACGAGGACATAGATTTGCGCCCGCTGCCTTTGTCACAGGTGGGTTAGATCCAGCCGCCACACGTGAAGATTTTCTTAAATCGTTGCAAACCTTAGAGATACCATTGATGGTCGTGATTGGCGAACAGTCGCCATTGTCCTCCAAAGCTGAAATGGAGGCTCTAGCGGCGCTTCCCAACGTTTGGAGTAAGCGATTACCTGGTTCACTAGGCTTGCACGAAGAATATGCGGCTGAAGTTGCAGAACTGGTTTTGCCGTTTCTGCGATAGACTACAAAGGCTGGCGCAACCGGACTTCGATCGCTGTGCTATAGTTTGCCTACAGGATTATCTTCGGCTGTGTAATTCGTTTTTGTTCAGTGACAAGCGTTTCTCCGAATTTAACTCTCACACCCTCTGAAATTTGGAGACATTCCATGTCAATTTATGTTGGTAACCTTTCGTACCAGGTTACTCAGGACGACCTTAAGCAAGCCTTTGAAGAGTACGGTACCGTTAGCCGAGTTCAGCTTCCCACTGATCGTGAAACTGGTCGCCTGCGCGGATTTGCCTTTGTAGAAATGGGCACCGAAGAAGAAGAAGCGAAAGCCATCGAAGCACTTGACGGCGCTGAGTGGATGGGACGTGACTTGAAAGTTAACAAAGCCAAGCCTCGTGAGGAACGTGGTTCTTCGGGCGGCTGGGGTGGCAACAATCGTGGCGGTGGCGGCGGTGGCGGCGGTCGTCGCTACTAGAGCGTTCTGCTCAAAGCTTAATTTTCAGAGTCTCTGGCAGATCAAAAGCAACTGCTCCCTCTGCCAGAGGCTTCTTATTTATGCTCTAGCTGTGGACTTTAGCTACACTAATTAAAGTATGAACTAAACGATCCTGTCGTCGCAGGTTGAAAGCTTATTCCTGTAAAGCCTTTCCCTCCAGTTCTTAGTCTAAAGTCCTAGTAGCTTACAGCGACCTGTTCAATTGGAGGAAGAGCATGACCCAGATAGTAGTTGGCGAGAACGAAGGCATTGAATCCGCTCTACGACGATTTAAGCGCCAGGTTTCCAAGGCGGGAATCTTTCAAGATATGCGGAAAAAACGGCACTTTGAAACACCGTTGGAAAAAGAAA
>JACMKO010000139.1 GCA_014380065.1 Leptolyngbya sp. ES-bin-22
CCCCAAAACCTGTCAAGCCAGCCAGAAAATTGACCACAAACAACGCTTCTTATGCCCCATATGAACTATAAAGAAATATGTATCTCCCCAGAAGGATGTGATAGAAACTCATATTCCAGTATCAACAAGATGAATCTTCTTCGATGACAGTTATTCTCTAGAGAACTTTATACAGCAAAATGTTAAGCCGTAGCTTGGAGAGCGATTTTGTCATCAGCTTGCACGCATCTATACGTATACGTAGGGGGTAACTGTATGCAGTGATGCGATCGTTCGTTGCATGGTTAGCATAGCCGTTTCGCTCCATGTCTGTGGAGTTAGGAACCTATAACTAAGTAGCTTTCTAGCCGTTTGAAGCATTATTGTCAATGTTCCTGTTTTGTTTTTTGTCCGTAGAAGAGATCTTAGACGTGCATGGTTAACTCAAAGATGCCTCGATCGCCACGCCTAGCCTGGTTGGAGGGAATTCGCATTTTAGCGGCAGTGATGCTCTTGCTTTATCACGCTCAACTGCTTTTTACAGGCTATGCGTACACGCCACAGCCCACTGGGTTAGCTGATAACTTGAGACAACTGGTGACTCCTGTGGAGGGCGCTGCCGATCCAGGGTTACTCCTGCGTCTTTTGGGGATTCCAGCCTGGTTCGGCTTCCAATTTGTGGATGTCTTTGTCCTGATCAGTGGCTTTAGCTTAGCGCTGTCTCTAAGAGGTAACCCACTAGCCGTTGGCAGTTTCCTCAAGCGCCGAGTTTTGCGGATTCTGTGGCCCTTCTGGACAGTGGCATGGCTGTCTTATCCGGTGCTGTGGGCGATCGGGGTGGCAACGCACAGCTATATACCAAGCGTATGGCACATCTTTGCTGGGGTAACGTTTCCGCTGCTGTTCGATTACAGCGGTGAGCTTTTGCTGGCAACCAGTGGTCCCTGGTGGTTTGTGCCCCTGATCCTTAGCTTTACGCTGGTTTTTCCGTTTCTGTGGCATCTTTTGCAGCGTTGGGGTGCGACCAATTTATTGCTCATCAGCACGTTGTTAACGGTGGCCTATCGGGCGCTGGCTGTGTATAAATTTGACGGTCATCCCACCTATGTCATTTTAGATACTCCAACGGATTGGCACCCCTTTTTGATTTTCCTTGCCAAGCTCAGTACGTTTGTGCTGGGAATGGTCGTCGCACAGCTCTACGCACAGGGGAAAGGACCGCTTTTCTGGAAGGCTCAACGAGCATTGCTGATCGGTATACCGCTTTATGCACTTGGTTTTGTCTGCCAGTTTTACCGTGCTGGCTGGGTGGTTGTAGATTTGCTTTTACCGATGGGTCTGACGCTTTGCTGTATGGTGCTTTTTCGCGCGCTTGCTCAGCTACGCCCGATCGCACCGCTTCTGATTTGGCTGGGTGCCCATAGCTACAGCTTTTTCTTAATTCACAATTTTGTGGTCGATCGCACCATCAGGCTCGTCGTTCAAGATGACCTGTCTCTATACTATTGGCTGCTTCCGTTGATGGTCTTAGGTACGCTCATCCTGGCAGTTTTGGCTGATTATGCCAGTCCCTTACTTCAGCGTCTGGTGGCAGCTCTACTGCGAGATTTAGACTATGTTTTGACTCCAGCGACCGTACGGCAGCGCCGGAGTTGGAGTCCCCGCATGGGCGAAGCGGTACTGTACCAAAGTAAAGTGGGTTGGACTGTGCTAAAAGTCGAAAAACTGCTGGATGAGCGGGAGTTCTTTTTGTGTCAAATCAGCGATGGACAGCGATCACTGTGGGTGAATGAAGATGATTTAGAGCCTGCCGTAAAGTTGCCTCAGCCTGGGGAAGTTAGTAATAACTCTGCCTTTTTCTGAGCGCGGCTGACGGCAAACCAAAATTTGACACACGTAACCCTAATGATTGGAGGATGGCTAAAGTGAGGAATTGGACGGGCGACATACCGAAACTGATCTACACCCATGTTTTGCTAATTGGTGTTCCCACGATTTTCTACTATTGCTTGCGGGTTGGTGGGATGCCGTTGATCAGAATTCACATGGCGATCGCCACGTTTTTTCTCTTCAGCTCCCTCATTATTTTTCTAGAAGCGACCAATGCTTTGTTTCGACGCTTTGCGGTTAAGCGTAAACATACGGCAATTGGTCATCTCGCTCAGCTTAAACAATCTGCTAAGTTTGTCCTGGGCGTGAGCGGCAGTCAGCGCCCCCCCGCAACCAACCCCCTACCGCGCTGCTCGTTTCTAGTTGCCGCCTATCTGCCCAATGAGCAAGAAATTATTCTGGAGACGCTGAAGCATATTCTCAACACGGTGCAGCGATCGACTGCCGGACTAGAGGTTATCCTTGCCTATAACACGCCCGTCGATCTACCCGTTGAGGACGACTTGCGGCGGCTGACCCTGATGCACCCAGAGTTACGCTTGCTGCGGGTGGATGGCAGCCACTCCAAAGCCGAGAACTTAAACGCTGCTCTACATATTGTGACGGGTGAAATCACCTGTATTTTAGATGCTGACCATCTCCCAGCATCGGACTGCTTTGTGCGGGCATGGCGTTGGCTAGAGCATGACTACGATGTGGTGCAGGGGCGCAATATCATTCGCAACTATCGTCATAGCTTGTTGACGCTAAATATCGCGATCGAGTTTGAAACCCTTTATGGTGTCAGCCATCCGGCGAAGTCCTTCCTGACCGATTCCAGCATTTTTGGCGGCTCTAACGGCTACTGGCGCACAGAGGTTTTGCAGCAGATTCGGTTCAACCCAGCCATGCTGACTGAAGATATTGATGCTTCTATGAGGACTCTGTTAAGCGGCTATCGCATCCTCCACGATCGCAGTATTATTACGACCGAGCTTGCTCCTGCTGACTTCAATTCGTTTTGGTTTCAGCGCAAGCGGTGGGCGCAAGGTTGGCTTGAGGTTAGCTTTAAGTACCAGCGTCGAGTTTGGAAATCCAAGAATTTTACCCTTTGGCAAAAAGTTTATTGGACGTACCTGCTCTACTTCTGCGTGCTCTATTCGCTGATTGCACTCCAAATTCTGCCCCTCATCCTAAGTCTCTTGCTCTATCAGGGCGATCTGCCACCATCCGACAACCCCTTCCTTTGGTTCAGCACGGTCATTACGTTTTCTAGCGGTGTTTATCAAACGCTAGTGACGATGAAGGTTGCAGCCGTGCGCTACCCGGTGTTTTACTTCCTGCAACACGCGGTCATCATCTTCTTGTATACAATCCTGAAAAATATGATTGCTGTGGTTGGGCTTTACGATCACCTGCACGGGGTGAATAAATGGGTGGTAACACCACGGGGAAGCAAGCAAAAGCGCACGTTACAGGTACGCAAAGCTCCGGTTCTGGCTCCCACAGCGGCAAGCATCAGCTCTGCAAAATAGGGATGGCATCTCCCCCAGCGCCAATCGCGAAGCACGGCTAAGCGAGGGTAGCTAGCAAGTATAAACCCTAGATTGATTGTTCAAGGCTATCGAAGCCTACAGAATGTCGTGCCTTTAAAGTAGCCGGGGTACTCTAAATGCACTTGGAACGATGCGGCTGAAATGAAGAAATCACAAAGGACTGTTCTCTTGACACGCAGACGCTTTAATCACCTGACGCTGTCAGGCGTTGCTTTTTTGATGTCCCTGGGTCTCGATCGCGTACAGGCAATGTCTCGTGACAACGCGCTCCAGAGGGCGGGTCTGAGGCGACCATCCAATTTAGGCACCACCTTCAGCCAGCTTCAATGCCACTATATGGGGTTGGACTACCAGGAGACATTTCGCCAAATTTGCTCCCTGGGCTTTAACCGCATTCGCCTGTGTAGCTACTGGCATGAAATTGAGCCAGCCGAAAAGGAGTTCGATTTCACTGCCTTAGACTGGCTGCTGGAGGAAAGCCATCGGCATGGCATTGATGTCGCGCTGACCGTGGGTATGAAAGCACCGCGCTGGCCCGAATTTCACTTCCCTGATTGGCTCCGTGCCCGTCAAGACACGACGAACCGGGCAGCGGTGGATCTTAATCCTGAAATTGCCGATCGCGCCCTGAACTTCACGCAGGCTGTCGTCAACCATGTCCGTGAGGCTCCCAGCCTTAAGTACTGGCAGATTGAAAACGAACCCTTTACCCGTCTCGATATCACTGCCGGACGTTACTTGAGCTATGAGTTTGTGCGTCGGGAAACTGCCTTAGTGCGATCGCTGGTAATGCCGCACCAGAAGCTTTTAATGACCACCGCGATCAGTTTACCTGCGGCTAATCTAGCCGAGGACGATCGTGCATTTCAGGAAAGCATGCAGATGGCAGATGCCGTCGGTGTCAACGTCTATACCAAAGTTCCTGCTGGCGATTCGCTCTTTTACCTCCAGCCACAGCCACCCTATTGGCAAAAACTGAAAGACTGGCAAACAAGCCTTGCAAGCAGTGACAAAGAAGACTGGATTGCAGAAGCTCAGGCAGAGCCGTGGGAACCCAATCAGTTAGTGGCAATGGCGAAGGCAGAGTACCCCAGTTGTACGCCCAAACGCACCAGCAATCTGGTGAACTCGCTGACCGATTTGGGATACAGCACGGTTATGCTGTGGGGCTGTGAATATTGGTATTGGCAGAAAAAGAACGATCGCAACCTGTGGTGGTGGACAATGCAGCAAATTATTGCAGCCTGACCTAACTGTTACTGCCCGATCGCTGACGTAGATGCTGGCACGAGAGTAGGTGCCGGACGAGCCGCTGGAGTTGTGCTCGAAGTTGGCGCTGGCGTGGCTGGTGTCGCTGGCGTGGCTGGTGCCGCTGGCGTGGCTGGCGTGGCTGGTATCGCTGGTGTCGCTGGTGTCGCTGGTGCTGATACTGGGGGAACCGGAATAGACGGTTGCACAGGTGCCGTTACGCCTGGAGTCGTCGTCGGTGCTGGCGTCACAGGCGCAGGCGTTGGGAGTGGGGCAACGGGTGCGGGCGCTGGCGTTGAAACCGACGGTTGCACAATCACGCTTGGCGCTGGTGCAGACGGCGGTGGTGTCGAAATTGGCGGTTGTACAGCAGGTGGAGCGCTTGGCGCTGGTGCAGGCGGTGGTGTCGAAATTGGCGGTTGCACAGCAGGTGGAACGTTTGGCGCTGGTGCAGGCGG
>JACMKO010000140.1 GCA_014380065.1 Leptolyngbya sp. ES-bin-22
CGGCTTAAAGAAGCTTGCAACTGAATGGGCTGCACTTGCCAGCCAAAAGCTTTCGATCGGCGACGCGACAATCAAGACGGTCGCTGAGTACTACGCCAGAAGCGGGTTTGAAGTCGAGATTTTTACGGGTGACAAGGGATTGAAAGCCCATCAACCAAGCCTTCCGCCAAACGCGATTCCCAGGCGTAGAAATCAAAGAAGGAGTTGATTAGAACCCAAGAAGCAAATCCTGAAAATCCGACACTTGCATTCCACACAGCATTATCTAGCTGACCGTTGGTTCTGCCAGTAGCCAACGCCAGATTTCGGGTAATCGTCGCTGCCAGGATGTTTCGTAGTGCGTTTCACCATCGGCTAACAGAAAATGGACTTCGTGGTCGCTGTAACCAAGCTGTTTTAGATGATTGTAGAAGTCTCGCGTGACGGGAACGTAATCGAGCCAAGCACCATAAAACGAATATTGCTCTTGACTGCCAACGTAGAGATAAATCTTTGACCAAACATCAGTACGCTGATCCCACAGCTTAAAGATCTGGTCACCGCCCCACATGAGAGCAGGTGAAAGTCCGCCAATGCGACCCACGATCGACGCATACTTTTTGCCAATGTAGAGCGACATCAACCCACCCATGCTAGAACCCATTACGCCTGTCCATTGTGGCTGCGGCAAGGTGCGGTAGGTTTTATCAATGTAGGGTTTGAGCTGCTTGAGCAAAAACTGAGCGCACAAATCGCCTCGTCCTCCAATCCAGGGAGAATATTCAACCATGCGATCGCTTGTGCTATCGATCGCGACAATGATCCACGGGCGTACGCTCCCTTCCTTAACTAGCGTCTCCATTGTGGTGTTGGCGCACCAAGTATCAAACGCTGCCGACTCAGGATGAGAAAACACATTCTGCCCATCGAGCATATACAAGACTGGAAAGGACTGGTCGGGCTTCTGTGTGTAAGCGTCTGGCGTAAAGATGCGAATCGTGCGCGTCATCTGCTCAACGTCAGAATGGAAGTTGCGGATGATTTGAATAGTGCCCATAGTTCAGTGAGAAAGGGTTAAACGGCGTGTGATTGCAACCTGGACAAAGACATGATGGCATCGAACTGTGATGAATACACTAGCGGCGGTTGACATTCCCTAGAAAATAAAGCGAAGGATAAGGGATGAGATGTTTTGAGTTTAATTTGCCGCTGACCGCTGTCTCATAACCACTAACGACTAGCTCCTGCCTCCTGCGCCCTGCCTGCCTAAAAACTTTATACCCACAGCTATATCGTTTATATACTCTGTTTAAGCCCTTATTGCTGGCAGGATAGAGATGGGGTGGTCACGCATTTGCCCCTCACAGCATGGTGAAAGCAGAGTTATGGCGCTAATTGTTCAGAAATACGGTGGTACATCGGTTGGGTCGGTTGAGCGGATTCAGGCAGTGGCACAGCGGGTTGTGCAAACGGTCAAAGCAGGTAATTCCCTGGTCGTTGTCGTTTCGGCGATGGGCAAGACGACGGATGGTTTAGTGAAGCTGGCAAATGAGCTTTCTCCCAATCCCAATCGACGGGAGATGGACATGCTGCTTTCGACGGGGGAACAAGTGTCGATCGCCCTTCTGAGCATGGCGCTACAAGCCCTGGGGCAGCCTGCCATTTCGCTGACTGGCGCACAAGTTGGCATTGTCACTGAAACAGCACATACGCGCGCCCGTATTTTGCAAATCAAGACAGAGCGTCTAGAGCGCCACCTTAAGGAAGGAAACGTGGTGGTGGTCGCTGGCTTTCAAGGTATTACGGACACAGACGATTTAGAGATTACGACCCTGGGGCGAGGAGGATCTGATACGTCTGCGGTGGCACTGGCTGCGGCGTTACATGCCAGCTTTTGCGAAATTTACACCGATGTCCCTGGCATTCTGACCACGGATCCACGACTGGTGCCGGACGCTCAACTGATGGCAGAAATCACCTGCGACGAAATGCTGGAGCTTGCCAGTCTGGGCGCAAAAGTGCTTCATCCTCGTGCGGTTGAAATTGCTCGCAATTATGGGATGCCGCTGGTTGTGCGATCGAGCTGGACGGAGGAACCCGGCACCTGGGTTGTCTCTCCCATGCCGCAAGTGCGATCGCTAGAAGGTCTGGAACTGGTGCATCCTGTGGATGGCGTTGAGTTTGATACTGACCAGGCGAAAGTATCTCTGCTACGAGTGCCCGATCGTCCGGGAGTGGCTGCCCGTCTCTTTGGCGAAATTGCCAGCCAAAACTTGAATGTCGATTTGATTATTCAATCCATTCACGAGAGTAATACTAACGACATCGCTTTTACCGTCACAAGAACGTCTCTCAAGCAAGCAGAAGCCGTTGCCAGTGCCATCCTTCCAGCCTTAAGTGTAGGCATCACGCCGCTCGATCGCGATGCCGAAGTCATGGTGGAAGACCAGATTGCAAAAGTGGCGATCGCAGGCGCAGGCATGATTGGTCGCCCTGGGGTTGCCGCACAAATGTTTTCGACCCTCGCTGCCGCAGGTGTCAACATCCGCATGATTTCAACCTCTGAAGTTAAGGTCAGTTGCGTGATTGACCAAAGCGATTGCGATCGCGCGATCGCAGCACTCTGTAAAACGTTTAGCGTTAACACATCAGCCGTTAGCGATCAGCCGTCAGCGATCAGCCACCAATCGCCAAAAGCGCTCAATACCCCTCACCCCTCACCCCTCACCCCTCCCGTCCGAGGCGTTGCTCTCGATCTCAACCAGGCACGTTTAGCCATTCGCCATATCCCCGATCGTCCTGGTATGGCAGCGGAACTGTTTCAACTTCTAGCGCACCAGAACATTAGCGTCGATATGATCATCCAATCACAGCGCTGTCGAGTGATTAACGGCAGCACTACGCGCGATATTGCCTTCACCGTCGGGCAACTGGATGCAGACATGGCATGTGCCGTGCTTCAAAAAGCAGCACCAGACTTAGGATGTGGCGAAATCGTGGTCGATCGTGAAATTGCCAAAGTTAGCATCGTTGGCTCTGGCATGGTGCATCAGCCCGGAACGGCGGCTCGAATGTTTGAAGCCTTGGCGCAGCACAAAATTAATATCCAAATGATTGCCACGTCTGAAATCAAAGTGAGCTGTGTCGTCGCCAGAGAGGACGGCATCACGGCGTTACGACTTATCCACGAGGCTTTTGGACTTTCTGGTATTCAGCAAACTCAAGTTTCAACCTGAAACAACAAATAGCCGCGAAGGTGTCAGAGAGTTGTTACCTCCTGAAACCTTCACGGTTACTCCAACAACCGATGTGATGTTGGCTGCGCGCCTTGTCGTCTAAATTTACCGACCGATTGTGCCTGTCCCGGTAGAGCCACCAGTTGGCGTTACAGAAGGGCTTGTTGAAGACCCTGGCGTTGTGGTTGTGTTGGGCGCAGTTGGGACGATCGTCGAGCCTGGCGTGCCGAGGTTGCTGCCCGGTGTGGAAAGATTACTACCAGGCGTGGAGAGATTAGTACTAGGTGCGACAACGCCAGTAGACGGGTTTGTCGTGCCACCAGTCGAAAGACCAGAGGGACTGGTGCCCGATGGTGTTGGGGCAGAAGTACCGTAAGAGGGCGAAATCGTGCCATAAGAACCAGATGGCGCTGTAACGCCGCTACCGCCAGTACCGTAAGGAGAGGTTGTTCCTCCCGGTGTCCCGTATGGCGCAGTTGTAGAGCCACCCGTTGTCCCGTAAGAAGGCGACACTGTGCCGGGTGAGGTCTGAGTGACTCCGGTAGACGGAGAGGTTGGTGTAACCCCAGTCGATGGAGAGGTTGGCGTGACTCCAGTGGTGCCAGTGGTGCCCGATGGAGAGGTTGGTGTCACGCCGCCAGCGCCACCAACTTGAGCGGCAACCTGTGAAGCAGAGAGTGCAACCAGAGAAGTCACACCGATCGCGCCTGCCAGTGAAGCCAAAAGTTTTAGCCGTTGCATCTAGAATGAATCCCATGTGCGTTCTACATCTCCAAGGTAGAAACGATCGCTCAGACTTCCACCTATCAATGGTTGTAACAACGTTGTCATTTTTATCTGTCACTTAGCATAGATGCACTCGCAGATTACCCTTCTCAAGGAGCAAAGAAAGCAAGCGTAGGCTTACCATAAGCGCCACGATCGATAGAGGTTTTGAGGTGCGATCGTGGTTAATATACTGACATGAAAATAGAAAAACAATCGGAAGAAAAAGCGATGACTGATGCTTTAAAGAAGGGCGACAACGTTGAGTGGAACAGCAGTCAGGGAACCGTCAAGGGTACTGTTAAACGCAAACTGACAGAGCCAACTGACATTAAGGGGCACCATGTTGCCGCATCAGAGGAGAACCCTGAATATTTGGTTGAAAGCGAGAAAACTGGCAAAGAAGCTGCGCACAAACCTGAATCGCTGAAGCAGTCGGAATAGTACTGGCGGCGCTGTTTGTGTGAAGACGGGTTTGATAGCAGTTGCAGTTATCAAGCCTCTACTGGTCTGTAGACTACAATCTATAGTTAACCAGAGTGTTCCAGGTGAGGCACTTTGGCTAAGGCTTTTATGGAACTTGGAGTGCAACTTAATTGGCAGCGTATCAAACACATCGTTAGTAGCTATCAGTTGGATGGTAACGACATAGAAGCGTTTGAGCGCGATCTACACCTGCTGTTCGCTCATTATCCGTCTCCTTTAATTGAACTTGCTCTCGTTGAGACGTTAGTTGATGCTTGGCTTCAAGTGCCGCTACTGCGAGGTTGTAAGTTTCTAGCAAAAGCGTATGAACTGCTCAAGCACTGGGAAAAGCAAGCGTTCCTACAAGGCGACTCGCTGACGCGGCAATGCGCTACTACCATCTCGCCAGACCAATTTCAGCAAATTACTGGACTCGACCCCGCTCCTATTTTTGGTGCCCTCCCCACATCTCAATCGTCAAAGACACTCTTAGGGTGATGTTCTAGCTCTGCTGTTCTCCTTCTGATTCTGTAAGGGCACTCTATGTGCTATCCCTACAAACTACCCATGTCTTTGAAACACATACACCCTTGGACAGCAGCTAAGGCAACGTAGCCTGTGATGCCTATCACTAAAAGCAGCTCCACAGATCACCAAGAGATGCGAGTGATATCACGTCTTGCCTGCCTTGCCGTCACTCACATCTAAAGTGAAACACTTGATACTAAGACCGTCGAGTTCTAAGTGCGGTCATGGTTGTTATCAGTCCCCTGCCTTGTGCCATCTCTGAACTGTTTGCACAAGTCAGCGTCTCTGGCGAAATGACGATCGCCGATCGCTACGGTATTCTGGCAGTGCTGCTGAATGAACCAACCAGCGAAGAGGAACTGCACTGCATTGATCGTCTCCTGTATGCGTTACGTCAGGGGAGGGTACGAGTCGTCAATGAGCTTTCAACCGTTCTATAGCTCAGGGTTTCAAGCACCGACAGATTGCGTGGGAGCGCTAGCTAAGGCAGTGAGCAAAGTAAAAATTGAGCCACTGTTTGGGCGATCGACCTAATCCACAAATTTCAGCGACCAGCCGCCGCATGTGGTGCGATCGCGGTTTACTGGAGAGAGCAAGCGTAAGCCGTGCGATCGATCGCAGTCACCACTTCAGAACTCAACGCCTTCTCTCATGAAACCTATTACTTCTGTCCTTCTTGGCTCTCTGGTACTTGTGCTGACAACTGTAGCCGCAGCCGCAAACCCTGACAATTTGAACAAGTTAATTAACGATCGGGCGTGTGCAGGCTGCGATCTGGCTGGAGCGAGTTTGTACAGCTACGACCTCCAGGGAGCCAATCTTAGCGGTGCCAATCTTGTGGAGGCGGCATTTCAAGGCTCGAATCTGGGGTTTGCCGTGCTGACCAACGCTAATTTAGAGAAAGCAAATCTGGCACTGGTCAAGTTGAACGGAGCCGACTTGAAGGGAGCAAAGCTTGGTAAGGCAAACCTCTATGGGGCTGATTTGTCAGAAGCCGACTTGTCAGGAGCCGACTTGAGCGCTGCCAACCTGGAAGGAGCCAACCTGAGAGGAGCGATTTTGGTCGGCACAAACTTCCAAAAGGCAAACCTCTTGCGGGCAAAGATGGCAGGTGCAACACTGACAGATGCAAAATTTGATGGAGCTAGAATGCCCGACGGACGCGAATTTAAGCTGGGTGGGAAAACCACACCAGGGCTAGTGTCGCCGCAAGTGCAACCGCCAGCAAAGCCGTGATGTGCGTCCACACAGGGCTAAGAGACAAGTACACTCCAGTCAGGTCACTTCCGCCAAGGGCATTGCTTGACGCGATCGCAACCCTGTCAGTACCATTTTCACTCCGTTTGCGGGGGCCAGTGTTACACCACGACGACGCGGATACTCTGGCTGTGTGTCAGCAAGCGTAAGCTGATAGTGAGAAAGAACGGTCGCTAGCGCCAGCTTCAGTTCATACGTAGCGAGTGCTTCGCCGATGCAGCGACGGGCACCCCCGCCGAAGGGCATGAATTCGTAAGGCGAAAACTGGCGATCGAGAAAGCGTTCTGGCTGGAACTGTGTTGGGTTGGGGTAGAGGTCTTCTCGTTGATGCACTAGATAGATGCAGCCCACAACCATATTGCCAGGTTCTAGTTGATAACCGAGCACGGTCAGTGGTTCTTGCACCACTCTAGGGAAGGTGAGCATCGCGACTGGATAAATCCGCAGCGTTTCGTTGCACACAGCGGTGAGATACGGCAGGCGAAAAATGTCGGTCGGGTCGGGAGCATCACCCAGCGTCGCTAGTTCCTGAAGCAGGGTTTCGCGGATGGCTGGCAGATGGTGAACCCAATACAGCGCCCAAGAAATCGCTGTAGCGGTGGTTTCATGTCCGGCAAACAGCAGCGTCATGAGTTCATCACGCAATTCTTGATCAGTCATGGGCTGACCGACTTCATCGCGTGCAGACATCAGCAAGGAAAGAATATCAATACGATCGCCATCGGGCTGCGATCGCCGTTCAGCAATTTCGGTATAGATCAGGGTATCAATTTGCTGGCGCTCACGGACAAACTTGCCCCACGGACTCCAGGCACCGAGGTCTTTTTGCAAGACGGAGAAGAACAGAAAGCTAGAGGTGAGCGGCGATCGAAACAGATCCGCCATCGATGCCATCAGTTGCTTGAGTTGCTGAAAGCGATCGCCCTCAGACAATCCAAAGACAGCCTGCATGATGATGTTGAGTGAAATTTCCTGCGTCACTGAGCGGACAGAAAACGGCTGGTGCAGCGGCACGTCGTCAAAGGCATTGACCGTGAGGTTACAAATAAGCTGTCCATACGTGCGCATCCGTTCACCGTGAAAGGGCGGCATCAAGAGCTGTCGTCGCCGTTTGTGGCGATCGCCGTCCAGCATGATGACAGAGTAGTCTCCCAACAGGGGCGATAGGATGCGATTAGAGCAGCCCAGAGCGAGAAAGCGCTTGCGATCGTTGGTGAGGATTTCCTGAATTGCCTGCGGTTGGTTCACAAAAACCAGGCTGCCATCAGAACCAACGACTTTTGCTGTAAAAAGATCGGGATGCTGACGAGCAGCCGTTTCCATGTAGCTAACCGGATCGCTCACCCACTGGAATTGTTGCCACCAGCCAGGTGCGTTCGGTAAATTCGGCGGTTGCATTGCAGTATTCATAGCTGTGAAGACGGGTCTAAGATTAGAGTCTAGCGCTTGTATGAGAGAAGATTTGAATTAGAGAATCATCGTTTAATGCCGCCAGCGCTGTGGCAGCCCATAAGCTGGTTCTGACCGCAGTTCTCGGTTGAATGCAGTGTGCTCTAAAGGGCAGAAAACTCGTCGCGGGCAAAGAGCCTTTCGCCCCTACAGTGGTAAGGATGGATGGCAACGAAGCACCGCTAGAGAGCTGTTCATACTGACTGCCTTTACAATAGCAACTTACCCCTCACTCCTCGCTCCTCACTCCTCACTCCTCACCTCTTCCCATGTCTCGCTCTAGCTCCCTCCGCTACTACATTTTCGCTCGACTGCTGCTTGCCCCGCTGATGCTGTGGGTGATTACAACAGCGGTCTTTTTGCTGCTGCGATCGACCCCTGGCGACCCGGTTGATGCGTTGTTGGGTCCCCGTGCGCCGCAAGCCGCCAAAGATGAGTTGCGAAATCAGCTTGGGCTAGGCAAACCGCTAATCGTTCAGTACTTTGACTATCTTTGGAAACTGCTGCATTTGGATTTGGGTCAATCGCTGGTCAGTCAGGGGCAATCGGTGTGGGAGATTATTCTCAAGTTCTTTCCCGCGACGGTAGAGTTGACGGTGTTCAGCATGGCGATCGCCCTCATTGTTGGGATTGGTGTGGGTGTGCTCTCTGCTTCTCGTCCCAATTCCCCCTTCGACGTGGGCGGCAGACTCTTTGGCATTCTCACGTATTCGATTCCCTTGTTCTGGCTAGGGATGCTGCTACAGCTTATTTTCTCGGTGCAGTTAGGCTGGTTTCCCTTGGGGACACGCTTTCCAGTAACCATCCCTGCGCCTGAAGGACTTACAGGGCTATACACGATCGACAGTCTCCTGGCAGGCAACCTGAACCAGTTTTGCATCGCGCTCTATTACCTGACGCTGCCGTGCCTGACGCTGGGCATTCTCATCAGCGGCATTTTTGAACGCATTGTGCGCGTCAACCTCAAGCAAACTCTGAAATCAGACTACGTGGAAGCCGCCAGGGCGCGAGGCATTCCCGAAGGGCGAATTCTCGTCTCCCATGCGCTGAAGAACGCGATGATTCCGGTGATTACGATTTTGGGCTTGACGTTTGCTGCTATGCTGGGCGGCGCAATTCTAACAGAAGTGACGTTTTCCTGGCCCGGATTGGCAAATCGCCTTTATCGCGCTATTTCGCAACGTGACTACCCGATGGTGCAGGGGATTGTGGTCTTTTTCGCGGCGATCGTCGCTCTCGTGAGCATCTTCATCGATATCCTTAACGCCTACATCGATCCCCGCATTCGCTACTAGCGTGGCACGATCAGCATTGTGCTAGAATCCCTTCACCGAAGGCTATCAGCGACGACTGCGCTATGACTAACGCTTCTAACGGCAACCTCGGCAACAAGATGGATGTGTTGATCGATCAGGTTGGCAAATTGACTGAAGGCATCACTGAATTTCGGCTCAGCGTGGAGCAAAGTACGCTGGAGTTCAGGGAAGATCTAGCTGAAATCAAGACAGTTGTGCAGCAACAGTCTGGGATGATTCAGCAACAGTCTGTCATGATGCAGCAACAGTCTGTCATGATGCAGCAACAGTCTGTCATGGTTCAGCAACAGTTTGAGATGACTCAGCAACAGTTCGAGATGGTGCAAAAGCAATCAGAATCGGTTCAGGAGTTATCGATTACCGTCAAGGAAAACGTGAAGGAACTTTCGGCAACAGCCAATCGGCAAGCGGAAACGGTTGATCGCCTGGTGCGAGTCGTGGAGACATTGATCTCGCAAAAAGAAACCGCACCAAGAGAGCCTGCATGAATTACTGGTTGATGAAATCGGAACCGGATGTGTATGGCATCGAAGACTTGAAGCGCGATCGCACCACCGTCTGGGATGGCGTGCGCAACTACCAGGCACGAAACTTTTTGCGATCGATGATACCGGGCGATCGAGTGTTCTTTTACCACTCCAACACCACACCACTGGGCATCGTTGGGCTGATGAAGGTCACCGAACCGAATATTGATGACCCCACTCAATTTGACGCTAAAAGCAAATACTACGATCCCAAAGCCACCAAGGAATCACCCCGCTGGCAAACCGTCATCGTTGAATTTGTCGAAACCTTTTCGCAGATCATCACACTGGATAAGCTACGTGAAACCTTTAGCCCTGATGATCTGTGGGTCGTGCGGCAAGGGAACCGACTCTCAGTGATGCCTGTGCCGGACGAGATTGCACAAAAGATCCTTAAGCAAGCACGGGGCTAGACGTGAATCATCGCGGATTGACACGGGCACCACGTACCTCAATTGCGATCGCTATTGTCATGTGCTCAACGGATCACAGGAGAGCAAGATTGTGGTGCGATCTGTCCAAACTGATCAACTGAAATGGCAGAAACAAGTCTGACCGCAATCATGACTCTGACGCTTTGCCTAATGCGTTGAGCAACAAGCGGCAACATTTGGCAGATCAGAAAAACCACCATGCCCTATCAAACGCGATTCTGAAAGGAAAAGCCGCTTTCAGATGAAAGAATTCATGAACAAACCTGACTGACCCCAAGGCTCCATCCAACCTACAAGGGGCTACACGGGGTAATAATGGATAGAATGCCTCATGTTTTACTGTAAAAGTTTAGTAACCATGACTGAGTTACTTGAACGTGCGATCGCTCGGTTGAAAACTCTGTCTGCGAGTGAGCAAGAGGCGATCGCTGCCGTGATGATGGCAGAGCTTGCAGACGATCGGCGCTGGGATGAAGCCTTCCTCACCGATCGCTTATGATCAATGCATTCTTGTGGGTCTGGGAGTTTAAATCATGTCTCTCGCTAAATTAATTCCTTTAGTGAACGATCTGAGCCAGTCGGACAAATTATCACTCTTTAAGCTCCTAGCCGCACAAGTGCCTGACGCTGAGCTACAAGTCATCTTTTCTGCATCACAGTATCCAGTTTGGTCACCCTACGACGCAACGGAAGCCTCAAACATTCTGATGCAGATGATTCAGGATGACCAAGAAGCATCGACTCATGCCTAGTACAATCGAGTTTCCATTTCCTGACGATGAAGCATTACCCACGATTCCCATCACTCTGAGTCATGCAGGCATTTCTGTCTCCGCGAATGCACTGCTAGATACTGGCTCTACGGTCAATCTACTACCCTATGACATCGGGCTTCAATTAGGTGCAATTTGGGAGGAGCAAACTGTCCGCTTGCCATTGGCTGGAAATCTTGCAACGGTTGAAGCACGGGGTTTATTTGTGCATCTTCAAATTGGGAATCTAGAACCAGTTCGCCTAGCATTTGCTTGGGCACAAGCTCCTCAGATGCCCTTAATTCTTGGGCAAACGAACTTCTTTCGAGAATTTGATGTCTGTTTCCAGCGATCGCGACGCACGATCGAAATTATCCGCTTTTGATCAGCGTCGATGTCGTTCACGCAGTATTGCGTTAGCAAATCGCCACAATTTTTCCTTTGTTCTACTCGACCTACTAGATCAATGATCGCACTCACAGTTTCAGCAATGGCTGAGTGCGATCGACCGGAACCAGTTCAAGATACCCGCTCGTGGGATTGGGAGCCGTCGGCACATACACGGCCGCCAGCTCGCGGCCGGTGTCGGAATCGCGGAACGTCTTCATCACCAGCCCGAC
>JACMKO010000141.1 GCA_014380065.1 Leptolyngbya sp. ES-bin-22
GATGTAAGGATGTAATGTGAATTGCGTCACATGCCACATACAGGAAACTGAATTTCAATGATTGAACGATCGAGCTTTCCCGTGAAATCGACATCTGTTATCTTGGGCTGTAGGTAAATTTTTCGATTTGCTCCTGCAACTTTATAATTGTTTGTTT
This sequence comes from Leptolyngbya sp. ES-bin-22, assembly GCA_014380065.1. GTDB lineage: Bacteria > Cyanobacteriota > Cyanobacteriia > Leptolyngbyales > Leptolyngbyaceae > Stenomitos. The sequence goes on from JACMKO010000141.1 coordinate 158, forward strand.
CAATCCATTGAAGCAGCGCATTAAATGCTTGAACCAGCGTATCGTAGCTACCCTGATGAATGACACAAGCCATCTGCTTAACTTCTGGCAGCATGTAGGATTTAACTCTCTCACTGCCAGAAAATGGTCGGCTAACTGGCAAGATCGCTTCGACATCTACATTATTAAGTACGTATTCTGCATCGTGCCAGAGAGTTTGCGGGAAGCCAACAATTTCCACATTTTGATGCCGCAGCTCATCTTTTAACTCAGCATGAAGGTGTCTAACGTCGCCAGAGGTTGGTAGCAAATCACGGATGGCAGCAACCTGATACGCTTCTAGCTGCTTCAAGACAATCGTGTAAGTAGAGACAGCATCTGCCTGCTCAAGCTGTTGAAGTCGAGCTTCTATGCGTTTTAGCCGCGTCTGCTCATTCTCAATTTGCTGCTGCACTTCGGCTTGTTTCAAGCGCAGCATCCCTCGAATCTGAGTAGGTGGAGTTTTATCATTTACAAGTTTAATGATCTGCTCAAGGGAAAATCCCAAGTCTTTGAAAGCTATAATTTCATTTAAGCGAGAAAGTTGTTCAGCCGAGTAGTAACGGTATCCAGTAAACTGATCAACATGGATAGGTTTAAGTAGCCCCACTTGATCATAGAGGCGCAGTGCCCTGACAGACACTCGGCTAAATCTAGAAAAATCACCAATTCTAAACATTGTGAGTTACTCGTTACAGACACGCCGCTCGATCCACTCTAGAATTTCAGTTGCAGACTCACGAGTTGCAGAGCAACCTATAGAAGGATTATAAGCGTGCCACCAAGTGTTTCCTAGACGATCGACCGTTTGCCAAATTTTAGGATCATTACTAGTTTTGAGTCCTGTAACCCACCTCTGCCAAACTCTCTGAAGTGCCAAGAGTAATTTGGTTTCTTTGCCCTGGCTACATTCAGGTTGATGGCAGTTCAAGCTGTGCAGTTGCAACATGTTGCTCTCAGTCGTTCTGTTTTTCATCGTGATTGAAGCTCTTAAGGGCTATTATCACAGTAAATACTCTGACGTAGGGAGAGAGTCAAGCAGGCTCAGCAAACTACCGTAACCTTTTGTGAATGAGCAGAAGCTTTGGCACAATTTTCAGATGGTGGCGCAGTTTTGCGACGCTAGAATCCACAAGCTTTGCGGGCTTTTAGCCTACTTCTAATCACTACTGCAAATTTCCACAAAGTTGTTCGGGCTCATAGCAACTTTTGGTGATCTGGTTTTTTGAAGCAACCCGAAACCTATAGCAATCGAGGGTTTAGTTAGGACAGAATCTAGAGGTATCTCCACTCACTTTCCCCTGCCATGCCTAATCCCTATAGCAATGACCTGCATCAAAAAGTGCTCGATGCCCTTGATAGCGGCCACCGTAAAAGCCATGTCAGTCGCCTGTTCAACATCAGCCGCAATACTATCGACTGATGGCTCAAACGACGGGAAGAAACCGGTTCAGTCAGCGCCATTCGCGCTTACCGACGCGGTCCTCAAGGCAAGACCGCCGACTTAGAGGCGTTTCGAGCCTTTGCCACTGAGTATGGCGAGCTGACGCACAAGGGCATGGCGGCGCAGTGGCGTGAACCGATTAACGACTACGCTATCAGCAAAGCCTCAAGGCGGATTGGGTTCACCCGCAAAAAAAGAGTGATGGCTATCAAGAGCGCGATGAAGCGCAACGGCAAGCTTTCCTCGCTCAGTTGCAAGGGTACTCGGCAGAGCAGCTCGTTTACGTAGACGAAGCCGGGGTGGATGACACGGAAGACTATGCCTACGGTTGGTGTGCTCAAGCGGAGCGGTTTGAGTCCTTGAAGTGAGGGCACCGCACTCAGCGCATCAGCATGATTGCGGCTTGGTGTCAGCGGCAAGTGGTGGCACCGCTGACCTTCAAGGGCTACTGCGATACGGACTTTAGTTGAAACCTGGGTGCAGCAGTGTCTGGTGGGGCAATTAAAGCCAGGGCAAGTCGTGGTGATGGCTAATGCCAGCTTCCACAAGTCGACGCTGATTCGCGAGTTGATTGAGCAAGCTGGTTGTACCCTGCTGTTTTTGCCGCCTTATTCTCCAGACTTGAACAAGATTGAGAAGTTTTGGGCGCGTCTCAAGCATTACCTTCGCAAGACGTTGAAGCAATTTGAGAATCTTTGGGATGCGGTCGATAACGCCTTCAGGCAACTGTCCTAACCTCCCCCTCGATTGCTATAGGAGAGATGTTGAGTTAATTAGCGATCGCGTCCAACCTCACCAAAAGCTGATAAGAGCCCGACGTTAGTGAAAAATTGCAACGATCCTTAGTCAACTTGCTGGCAGGCTTAATTGCGTATACTTATCAGGAGAAAAAGCCCTCTTTAGATTTAGAGTGCAAAGACTTACTAGCACTGTCTCCAGCGATCTTTTGACCTCGTCGAACTGACGTTATTTAGGTGCACTGCCAGATAAGAGTTGTCGTAGAGCGTGTGGATTTGGCGGTAGCAGCAGAGCAAATTTGAATCGTGGGACTGGGGTCGAGACCCTTGCGTTTCGTCTTCTGACGAGGAATTAGGTGGTGTTCAGTGAAAGCAGGCATCTCTCGCTGGCAAAGTTCGCAGAGTTGCGGCATCGCTTAGAAATCAGTGGATGGCGGAGAACAGTGACAAGTAACTTGATCCTAGCAATCGCCCTCTCGGTACGGCATCACAACCCAGTTTGGTTTACCTGCATCATGCGACCTCCAAAAAATTTACTGGGCGACGAAATGAACGGCTCCTTTGGGTCCGATCTTCACTCCCCATCAAATCATTTCTACTAAGGTCTGCTCCTCATCCTTTATTCTATTGGGACACATTGAGGACGGTAAGCCGGTCAGCGATCGCTCCCCCTTAACAA
>JACMKO010000142.1 GCA_014380065.1 Leptolyngbya sp. ES-bin-22
AGTCAATATCAAGCGGCGATCGATGAGATCGTGGCTCAGAAGCGTGTACTACTCACCACAGCTGGACCCTTTGCCCTCTACGGCAATGCCCTGGACGATGCCTGTGTTCGCTACAAAACGCACTATGTTGACATTACGGGCGAAACGCCCTGGGTCAATACGATGATCGATCGCTATCATAACTAGTGCAAGGTCATATTTAAGAATTAGGGTTGGCAAGCTCGTCCAAATCAGCGAATCTGTACTAAGACATGAGGGTGTTTTATGCGGAAGAAATATATCGTCCGCTTAACGGATGAGGAGCGGCAGCGACTACGGGAGGTGATTAAGAAGCTGAGTGGCAGTAGCCAAAAAGTACGTCGTGCTCAGCTTCTGCTCAAAGCGGACATTGAAGGGGCAAACTGGACAGACGCACGGATCGCCGAAGCCTTTGGTTGTCGGACCCAAACGGTGGAAAAGCTTCGACAGCGCTTAGTCGAGAAGGGCTTTGAGGAAGCCCTCAATGGTGCGCGTCGCAGCACGCCCCCTGTGGCGAAGTTGCTCGATGGGGAGCAAGAAGCGCACATCATTGCCCTCCGTTTAGGTCCACCGCCCAAAGGCTATGCGAACTGGTCCTTGCGACTGTTAGCGCGCAAAGTCGTCGAGTTGTCCCTTGTGGCTAGTATTAGTCATGAAACGATTCGACGGACACTGAAAAAAACGGCATGACCAATCGCAAGATTGAGTACTGGGTGATTCCACCGGAGGCGGATGCCGAGTTTGTGGCTCATATGGAGGAGGTGTTGGAAACCTATGCTCGACCTTACGATCCGGGGTGCCCGGTGCTCTGCATGGACGAACAGCCTGTGCAGTTGCACAAGGAGGTTCGCAAGGCTCGTCCGGCAACTGCCAAGCATGGTCAACGGATCGATTACGAGTATGAACGGGCGGGAACAGCCAGCATCTTTATGTTTACGGAAGCCTTGGCAGGGTGGCGGGAAGTGTCCGTTCGACCGCAGCGCACCAAAGTCGATTGGGCAATTGAAATGGCACGCTTGCTGGAGGGTCGCTACGCTGACTGCGAACGCGTCATTTTGGTGTCTGACCATCTGAACACGCATACAAAAGGAGCCTTCTATGAAGCCTTCGAGCCAGAACGAGCACGTCAATTAGTGCGTCGGCTCGAGTTTCGCCATACGCCAAAGCACGGCAGTTGGCTGAACATTGCTGAGAATGAACTGAGTGCTCTCACCCGACAGTGTATCAGCCGTAGACGGTTTGAAGATATCGAAACGTTGCGACAGGAAACAGCGGCTTGGTCAACCGATGTGAACAGCATTCAACGCGGTGTTGATTGGCAAATGAAGATCGATCATGCTCGCTGTAAACTGACTTCGGTCTACCCTAAAATTAAGCTGTGACGCTGCACTAGCTTTATAGATCTCTGATGGCTTAGCAGTTGGCGTATCAAATTTGCGGCTGCAAACCCAGCTTGCCACCGCCGACTGTGGCTATGCGCACCTGCGGAGACCGGTTCTAGCCCTTCGGGCATGGCTGAGTGCTTTGCACTCGCTTCGCGAACGCTAGTGTTTTTGCAGAAGCGGTTTTAACTGCCATTCCTGATCGTTTGAACTAGCTCCACTTTATGAAGATGTTAGGCTAGCTGGACGCACAATTAAAAACATAATAAGATTCAATCTTGATTGCATCTATAGTTATGTACGGTGTCATCAGTCATCCGAACGTTAATTTGAGAGGCATAGAGGCTAGTGGGACTTTTTAGTCGCTTTTCCCTTTCGCGGGATATGGGCATTGACCTTGGAACGGCAAACACGTTGGTTTATGTGTCGGGCAAGGGCATTGTCCTACAAGAGCCGTCTGTTGTGGCGATGGATCAGGATTCCAAGCTGCCGCTGGCAGTTGGAGAAGATGCCAAACGGATGCTTGGTCGCACACCTGGCAATGTGATTGCACTTCGCCCCCTTCGCGATGGTGTGATTGCAGATTTCGACACTGCTGAGCTGATGCTCAAGCACTTTATTAGGCGAGTGCACGATGGGAAAACACTGGTATCGCCTCGGATTGTCATTGGTATCCCCAGCGGCGTGACGGGCGTTGAACGACGGGCAGTGATGGATGCTGCCTCTCAAGCAGGTGCTAGAGATGTTTATTTGATTGATGAGCCAGTGGCAGCCGCGATCGGTGCTGGGCTACCCGTAGCCGAGCCAACGGGCAACATGATCATCGACATTGGGGGCGGTACAACCGAAGTCGCAGTGCTAAGTTTGCAGGGCACAGTGTTGAGCGAATCCGTTCGTGTGGCAGGCGATGAGCTGAGCGAGGCGATCGCGCAATACATGAAGAAAGTGCACAACTTGGTGATTGGTGAGCGCACCTCTGAGGAAATTAAAATCACAATCGGCTCAGCGTACCCGGTTGACGACGACACCACAATGGAAGTCCGAGGACTACACCTACTCTCTGGCTTGCCCCGCACCGTTTCTGTGAAAGCACCCGAAATCCGCGAAAGCATGTCAGAGCCGCTGGCGGTGATTGTAGATGCCGTCAAGCGCACGCTTGAGCGAACTCCACCAGAATTGGCGGCAGATATTATCGATCGCGGTATTATGTTGGCAGGTGGAGGCGCACTTCTCAAGGGCATTGATACGCTCATCAGCCACGAGACAGGGATTGTTGTTCACGTAGCGGCTGATCCACTGAGCTGTGTTGTGTTAGGTACGGGTCGCGTCCTGGAAAACTTTAAGCAACTGGAGCGAGTCTTTAGCGGTCGATCGCGCAACTTTTAGAAACCAGAATTCGTCAAAGCACCTTTATTAGCAGTTGCTTTCCACCTAATCCTGAAACGTTCACGTCTCGCTGTTTGCCAATCGCTAGATTCAGTTAACGATCGCTTAGCGCCTACATTGTTTGCATGTATACCCTACGCCGCTGGTGGGATCGGCACCGGCTCAGAGTTATTTTAGCGAGTCTGGCTGTCGGCTCTGCCTTGCTTATCCGGCAGACCCAAGCGACCCCCTTGTTTGAGGTCTATCAACTACTCTCTCGGGCTTTCCAGCCAAATCTAGCAAAGCAAAATTTGCTTGAGAGTGCCCAGTATCAAGAGTTGCGGGAGCGACTTACCGAGTTAGAAAGCCAGAATCAACGGCTACGCGAGTTGTTGGGCTACGTTTCCGAAGCCAAGAAGCCCGGTATCACCGCTCCCGTCGTAGGCAGGAGTGCCGACCACTGGTGGCAGCAGCTTATTCTGGGACGGGGCAGTAACGACAACGTGAAGGCTGGCTATATTGTCATGGCTCCTGGTGGGGTTGTTGGTCGTGTTACCAGTGTCACACCTAATACCAGCCGTGTCTTGCTGCTGAGTGACCCGTCTAGTCGCATTGGCATCACGATTAGCCGCAGTCGCTTTATGGGCTACATGCGCGGGCAGTCAACCAGCCATGCCGTCATGGAGTTTTTTGATAAAGTGCCTGACGTGCGTCGTGGGGATGTGGTCTCCACTTCGACACTAAGCCAACTATTCCCTGCTGGGATGCCAGTCGGGCGGGTAGAGTCGGTCAATCTTAACAAGAGTCCTGCACCTGAAGCCACGATCGAACTCTCTGCTCCGATCGGCTTCCTCGAATGGGCGGTGGTTTATCCTCATGATTCAGCCGCACAACCCGTCATGGAACCCGGTCAAACGCCTGACCAGAAGTCTAAGCAATGAAAAGCGAATCTTTAGTGGGCACCTGGCGTGAAAGCCCGCTGCAACGGCTTGTCGTCAACTGTGCCGTGACGGTAGGCTCCTTAATTCTGTGCTTATTGATTTTGCCGACCCGCTTACCTGGCATGGAACTGGCGGGTATTGGACCCAACTGGCTACTCATTTGGGTGGTCGCGTGGAGTGTCAACCGAACGATGTTTCAAGGAGCGCTGGCTGGGCTAGTGCTGGGCTTAATTCAAGACGGTATGACAGCGCCTGCGCCAACTCACATCCTGAGCTTGATGGTTGTTGGCATCCTGACAGCACGCCTCCGCAAAGGGCGCTATATCCAGGAAGATTTTATTTCGGTAGCGCTGATTGCCTTTGGCACCGCCGTGATCGCTGAGACCGTGATGGCAATCCAATATAGCTTTCAAGCCGATCGCTCTCTGGTGGAAATCTGGACCTATCACCAGCTCATTGCTTTGAGTTCTGCTATTCTCAGCAGCCTGTGGGCACCCGTTGTCTACTTCCCACTCAATCGCTGGTGGCAGTGGGTTGATAGCCTGGAGCAACAGTAGGCACGTCGATCGTGTTAGTTGGCATTGAGTAGTGCAAGCAGACGCGAGAACCCGTAAACAATTTCTGGATCGCACTGAGTGGTCAGGCGCGCAATGTCATACCC
>JACMKO010000143.1 GCA_014380065.1 Leptolyngbya sp. ES-bin-22
AAATAGTGAAGACTATTGGGAAGGTGCTTGATGCCTCGTTATTGTGCTGATAGCTGCAACGAGCTAACAAGCGCCTGCACGCGGAACGGCGGCGTATGCTACTAGTTGTGTGGCAAACTCCATTGCCGTCCGGTGAAGCGCAGGCCGTTATGCGGCAATAGCATTATTGAGGCAGGGATGAAAGCTACTGTGTATATAGCAACAAGCGTTGATGGCTTCATCGCACGTAAGAACGGTGATATTGACTGGTTGCCTGGTGGGGAAGATGCAGAGGGTGGAGAAGACTACGGGTATCAGGAATTCATCGATTCAGTAGATGCACTTGTCATGGGGCGGAATACTTACGAGTTGGCATTGTCCTTCGATTCATGGCCTTATGGTGAAAAGCCAGTATTTGTTCTAAGGAACACAGATTAAATAAGATCCGGAAATCGGACAGGGTGATAGGCTGGCAATAACGTGAAATCACCCTCAAATCTGATGCAACCGTATTCACCTGAAGTTGAGCAACCAATGCGCCGCTTTTATCAGTCTTTATCAGAGAAAGATCGGCGGCGGTATGCGGCAGTAGAAGCGTTCAAACTGGGGTGGGGCGGGATTACATACATCAGTCAACTATTCAAGTGCGATAACAAACCAATGCGCGAAGGCATGAAGGAGCTAGAGCAGGAGGAGGAGTTAAACCAGAGCCGCATTAGACAAACGGGAGGAGGACGCAAATCAGCATTCGAGACGATTGAGGGGCTTGATGCGGCATTTTTAAGGGTGATTGCCCAACATACAGCAGGTTCGCCAATGGATGAAACGGTGAAGTGGACGAATCTAACTCGCCAAGAGCTTGCCGAGTTACTGCAAAGCGAAGGGATTGCGGTCAGTGTCACGGTGGTAGACCAATTGCTCGAAAAGCATCACTACCGCAAACGGAAAGCTCAAAAGCGACTGGCAACCGGAACGCATGCTCAGCGTAATGAACAGTTTGAGAACATCGCACGACTCAAAGCAGCGGACCAAGCGGCAGGCAATCCGGTGTTGAGCATGGACACAAAAAAAGAGAATTGATTGGTCAATTGTATCGGGAAGGACAACTGTACACACAGGAGGGTGGAGTCGAAGTGTTTGACCATGACTGGAAGTCGTTGGCAGACGGTGTGGTCATTCCACATGGGTTGTATGACCTGGCGCTCAACATCGGCTATGTCCACATTGGCACCTCTCATGACACCTCAGAGTTCGCCTGTGAAGCCATTCGCCAGTGGTGGAACAAACATGGTTCCCAGCAGTATCAGACGGCAGGATCGATTCTACTGCTCTGTGACGGGGGTGGCAGCAACAGTTCCCGTCAGTATTTGTTCAAACAGGATTTGCAGGCATTGGTTAACGAATTGGGCATTGAGATTCGCATTGCCCACTATCCGCCTTACACCTCGAAATACAATCCGATTGAGCATCGCTTGTTTCCTCATCTCACTCGTGTTTGTCAAGGAGTGATTTTTGAAAGTGTCGAAATGGTCAAGGATTTGATGGCAAAGGCAAAGACGCAAACAGGTCTGAAGGTCTTTACCGCCGTCTTAAACCAAGTTTACCAAACGGGTCGCAAAGTGACGGAGGAGTTTAAGCAAACGATGGAAATTGTCTTTGATGATTACCTACCACAATGGAATTACACAGCCAAGCCACAAGAGGTGTAATTCCGGATTCTATTTAATCCACGATCCTTAGCAGTACAGAAGTTATTGATCGCACTCGGACTGGACAGCTTTTAGGGGTAGTCCTATTGCTTAAAGGATGGAGAATAATTGCTATTTTTAGAAGCTTTGTCAGGTAAAGCTCTCAGAATCAAGCTTTTTTCTCTGTCCTTTACGTCAGGGCGCTACCAAGAAGGAATCGTGGCAATCGCGTCCGGGCGGTGAAAAAACATCTACCGCAGCATGATGAAACAGGTCGCGGATCTGTTTCGTAGTTCGTCGAACCATTGCTGTGGCGGTCACAACCTTAGGACGAACTCGCTTCTGACTAACACAAAAACAATGGGCAGTACAAGATTCGAACTTGTAACATCCTGCTTGTAAGGCAGGCGCTCTACCGTTGAGCTAACCGCCCGGAAAGGTGTGCGCTAGACGCAGTTCACTATTTTAGCAGACGTTGTCACACTTTTAAAGTGATCGAGAAGGGTCGAGCGCGCAATTAATTTATTGTCTCATCTTTAGGCAGTGCATTTGTACCTGCTACGATGCTGAAAGCATTGTCTGCCTGACTTCATTATGCCTTCCGGTCGGACTCATGACAGCATTACCCTTTGGAGTCTGCCGCTGCTTGCCGGGTTGACCTTCGCAGGCACCCAAAGCAGCAGCCTCACCCTCTTCGTGTCTGGCAGCTACCTCTTCAGCGGGCTAATGTTTGGTCCCGATTTGGATGTGTACTCGCAGCAATATAAACGTTGGGGGCTGTTGCGCTGGATCTGGTTGCCTTATAGACGCAGTATGCGGCACCGATCGTTCTGGTCGCATGGTCCCATTGCCGGAACGATCGTGCGAGTCGCTTACCTGCTAGTCTGGGTCGGACTGTTGGGTAGCGTCGGGATTCTAGTCGGTGCGATCGCCTTCCAGCTTATGGGCAAAACCAACGACTGGTTCGTTCTCGCCCAGCAAGGGTGGAGCAGCAGCGCCGTGTTTCTAGGACAGTTGCCTCAGCAATACCCAACAGAAGCGATCGTGATCGTCATTGGGCTTGAGCTTGGCGCACTCAGCCACTCTTTCAGCGATTGGAGCACATCGACTTACCGACGAGCGATGAACCGACGAGCCAAGAAAGTCTCCGTGTCATCCCGATCAACATCCTTGCCGCCAAATCTATCCTCATCGTCATCCAACAACGCTGCGAAACAGCCTCCTTTCCTGGGGCGATCGGCTCCCCCCACGCCGCTACCACCGACCCTCCGCGAAGCTCAACTGCCGCCGTTTGGACGGAGGCGGGAGAGAAAGGAGAGGGGTGAGGAGTGAGGGGTGTAGCTTGCTTCCGCCTCGCGGTGAGGTGAGGAAGATGAGGGGCAGAGGGCGCGGGGAACGCAAGGGAAAGCTTTGAGTCGCTAAGCTAGAGAGTCATGAGTTAACTTTGACCACTGACCACTACCTACTGACGACTAACAACTCCTTTTCCCTTCTGACTTCTGACTCCCGACTCCTAACATCTCTACTCGATCGCTAAAGTAGAGAAGGTCAATGATTACTGAGGGTGGCATGTCTCATTCCAAGCAATCGCCTGAGCCATTAGAGCAGCAGACTGCCATGCTAGAAGCCGTGCAGCAGTTGGTGGCAGTGGTGGCAACGTTGCGATCGCCCAACGGTGGTTGTCCGTGGGATTTAGCCCAAACGCCTGAAAGCTTGATTCCCTATGTGATTGAAGAAGCTTACGAGACGGTTGATGCTATCCAGAGCGGTAAGGCAAAAGCAATTTGTGAAGAACTGGGCGATTTGCTTTTGCAGGTTGTCCTTCAGGCTCAGATTGCCAGCGAAACCGAGCAGTTTAGCCTGACTGACGTTGTTCAGGGCACTAGCGAGAAGCTCATCCGTCGCCATCCGCACGTGTTTGGTGATGTCAGTGTGCAGACGATGGACGACGTGCATCGCCATTGGGAGCAAATCAAGGCGATCGAAAAAGGCGAAGATCCCAACGTCACACCACCCTTAAGCAAAAAGCTGAGTCGTTATGCCCGATCGCTCCCACCCTTGATGGCAGGCATGAAAATTTCTCGCAAAGCCGCTGAAGCAGGGTTTGAGTGGGAGGCGATCGACGGCGTTTGGGCAAAGTTTCAAGAAGAACTGACCGAATTTAAGGAAGCGCTGGCAGAACAGGATAAAGCTCACCAGGAAGCCGAACTGGGCGATCTCCTGTTCACCGTCATCAATCTTGCCCGCTGGTATGATTTAGACCCCAGTGCAGCGCTGCAAGGCACCAATCAACGCTTTATCCAGCGGCTGGAGCAAATGGAAGCTGTTGCCGATCGTCCATTGTCTGACTATACGCTGGGAGAGTTGGAACAATTGTGGCAAGCGGCGAAGGTGAAGTTGAGAGGGGTGAGGAGTGAGGGGTGAGGAGAAAAAAGAGTTATTAGTTTTTGGTTGTTAGTTGTTAGTTGGTTGCCAGTAGTCAGTGGTCAGCCAGGGTTTTCAGCCTTTATCCCTCATCCTTCAGCCTTTCAGCCTTTATCCCTCATCCTTCAGCCTTTCAGCTTTTATCCCTCATCCTTCAGCCTTTCTTCCTTCATGCCCAAACAGCGCCTCGATCTCTTGCTTGTCGAACTCAATCTCTGCGATACCCGTCACAAAGCGCAGCAGTTGATTCGGGCTGGAGCGGTGATGGTGAATCAGCAGGTGGTGGATAAGCCGGGGACGGAGATTGACTTGCTGGCAAAGATTCAGGTGAAGCAACGATCGCCCTATGTCTCCAGGGGTGGCGAAAAACTGGCAAAGGCGATCGCCCACTTCGCAATTTCCGTTGCCGATCGCATCTGTTTGGATGGGGGCATTTCGACGGGTGGCTTTACAGATTGCCTGTTGCAAGCGGGGGCGCAGCACGTTTATGGCGTTGATGTTGGCTATGGGCAGGTTGCCTGGAACTTGCGACAAGATGCCCGTGTGACGCTACGAGAACGGACGAATCTACGCCATCTGTCATCAGCAGACTTGTACGGGGGGGAGGCTCCCGCAGACTTGGGCTATCGCCCAGCCGATCTAGGCGTGGTCGATGTCTCGTTTATCTCGCTTACAAAGGTAGTGTCGGCGCTATGGCAATTGCTCCAGTCGCCCCGTGAGGTTGTTTTGCTGGTGAAGCCTCAGTTTGAAGTGGGACGCGCCTTGGTCGGCAAAAATGGCGTGGTACGCGATCCCCAGAATCAGGCGATGGCGATTTTGCAGGTTTTGGAAGCGGCGCAAGCGTTAGGTTGGCACTATCACGGTGTCACCTGGTCGCCGTTGTTGGGTCCGGCTGGCAATATTGAATATCTGCTGTGGTTGAAAGATGTTGCGCGATCGGCAGGGCAATCTGAAAGTTTGGGAGGACTCGCTCAAGAAAGTGCGATCGACTCCCCAGCACTGCAAGAGCCACCTATTGCCCCAGATTTGAGTATGTTGAAACAACTAACCCTAACCGCACAACAGTCACTAACCCGTTAAACGCTGCACCTGTTGAGTATACTCAAACGCCGTTTTCCCCACTCCCTACTCCCTACTCCCTACTCCCTACTCCCCTTCTTCAATCCACAATCAACCCATCTTTCACGTGAATAATGCGGTTTGTTTGCTCGGCAACGTCCGGTTCGTGGGTCACGATGACGATCGTGATCCCCTGCTGATTTAAATCGGTCATCAAATCCATCACTTCCTGGGAGGTTCTACTGTCGAGCGCTCCCGTTGGTTCGTCTGCCAATACGAGTGCAGGACGGTTGACAAGGGCGCGGGCGATCGCGACTCGCTGTTGTTGCCCACCCGATAGCTGATTGGGACGGTTCGACAGCCGTTCTGCCAGTCCCACTCTAGTGAGCGCTTCCTTTGCCCGTTTTTGGCGTTGTGGTTTAGAAACGCTGGCGTAAATCATTGGCAGCATCACATTATCAAGCGCGGTCGATCGTGCCAGCAGGTTGAATTGCTGAAACACAAACCCAATCCGCTGATTGCGAATAAATGCCAGTTCATCATTATTCAATGTCGTCAAATTTCTGCCTTCTAGAACGTAATGACCATTGCTGGGTCGATCGAGACACCCAATGATATTCATCAGCGTCGATTTACCAGAACCAGAAACACCCATGATGGCGACATAT
>JACMKO010000144.1 GCA_014380065.1 Leptolyngbya sp. ES-bin-22
CAGTACCGCTAGAAAGTCTTTCACTTTTTGAAATTAGAGAAAGAGATCCAGCCGAGTACAGAGAAATTAAGGATGCTGTGTTTGCTAGAGCTACGAATAAAGTAACTGGAATTATCCGCTGTGCCATAAGCGGCTTTGAGAGCCAGAGGCGGCTATATTTTCAAATTGACCATATTAAACCAATGTCACAAGGTGGTTTAACTACGCCAGAGAATCTTCAAGTAGTGTCTCGTAAAGCTCATGCGGAAAAGACTCGGTTAGAAAACCTGAAAAAATAATGCGTTGAACAACTTGTGCCGTAGAGTCCCTACTGGCAATCATAAAACACATCTGAATCTCACAAAACTACAGGTTATGCTGCGAGAAGATCTCAAAAAAGAACTAGATAAACTAAACGATGAGCAACTCAAAAAGATTGCTGATTTTATAGCATTCATTGAGTGTCAATCTAGACAAGTCGCATCGTCTGTTCCATTTTGGCAAAGCGCCACACCTTCTGAAAGGGCTAGGGAGTTTCGTGAATGGGCTATACAACTTCCCAAAGGTAGCCCAAGTTTACCTGACGAAGCCTTTAGTCGCGACAGCATTTACGAGTAATGACAAAATCAAATAATGACAAAGTATTTACTTGACACTAATGTTGTCATGCGTTTCTGTAATGCTTCTGATGTGCAACATCGTCTTGCAACCAATGCCGTAGCTCATTTACTGGCACAGGAAGATGAATGCTTGCTTACAGCGCAAGTGCTTGTTGAGTTTTGGGTTGTTGCTACACGTCCGATCGCAGTGAATGGTTTGGGATGGACTGTAGAGCAAGCAAGAAGCACGATCGATCAGCTGATCGATCGTTTTCCATTGTTGGAGAGTCTTCGCAAATTTTCCCAACTTGGTTAAACCTGGTCACAAATAGCAAAGTGATCGGTAAGCATACTCATGATGTTCGTATCATTGCAGCTATGCTTACACAGGGAATTTCACATCTTTTAACCTTCAACCCAAGCGATTTTGCAATCACGTCAAGCATTACAGTGATTCATCCACAAGAATTGTCAGGATCTGAAGTTGATGGATCATAATTGCGGCGACGTACCACCGCTCATGCTCTCCGACTACCAAACGTTGATCAGTATGACAAAGGGCTACCTATGGTGAGCGATAGGTAACGTTAGCTGGCTATCAACTCTAAAACTGTGGCTGACTGCCAAAAATAAAAAATCCCTGACGTGAAGCCAGGGATTTGATCAGGGTGCATCTACCACTCCACTATTCTGGTAGAAGCGATCGAATCAGGAAAACTGGCAAAATTCTTTTGGGGCGAAGGTTGCTTAGTCTGCGCTTTTTGCCAAATCCTACTCCGTAAGCGCTTAACCGCTTTGATAACCTTAGATTTGACCAGCACCCATAGTTGAGCTTGCTACAATTTTGGTGGCTATTTCCCATCCTTCCTACAAGCAATATGAAGCTGAGAGTCGTTTTAGAACCGAGTGATGAAGGTGGCTACACTGTCTATGTTCCTTCCCTGCCCGGTTGCATTAGTGAAGGCGAGGACGTTGATGACGCGCTAGTAAATATCCAGGAAGCGATCGAACTCTACCTCGAACCCCTGGGCGAAATCTCCTTAGAGGGTGGAGTCGTTGTACGTGAGTTAGTTTTATGAGTAAGGTGCCCAGCCTCTCCTATGTGCAGATTGTTGCTGCGTAAAGAGAGATGGATGGGCGGTTGTGCGCCAACGTGGTAGTCATATCCGATTGGAGAAAGAGATGCCCGACGAGGTACTTAAGATTACAGTACCTGCTCACCGACCAGTGAAACGTTCTACCTTGGCTCATGTTCTGAAGCAAGCCCGTATTGATCTAGAGCGGTTCCTTAATTTACTGTGAGCAAAACCATCTTTAATCCTCACCTTCCTCTTGGAGCAACTTATCTTTCGCGTCACCCCAGTAAGCGCTGTACGTCCAAATTTCGCTGCTGCCCTTTAGTTCCATCGACCAGCGGTAGATTGCCGCTTTGGGTTCGACGCCGATTTCAATGAGCTTGGCACCCATGTAGTAATGCATCTGCTCTTTGGTGCGCGTCTTGAAGAAGTCTGTTTTGCGTGCCTCGATCGTGCGCGTAATATGCGCCTGGGTATGCTTTGCCATCGTGTTGTTTGAATAACGGTCTCAGTTTCAAGGATAAAAGGTTAGGCGCGTTGATTCCACTCATCAGCAGCTTCGGCGATCGCCTGATCCACGGTTTTCTGTCCCAGCATTGCCGCTTGCAGATGATCGTAGATCACTTTTTGAAGCTGTTTCACATCCTTCATGGCTGGAATCAGCACTTCGGCATCCTGCATTTGCTTGGCGCTGATGATGCGGGCTTGATCGACAGGTGTGGCATCAGCGGGTGCGGTTTGGAAGTAGCTGTCCTGGAGCGCTTTAACGGTCGAGGGTAGGACGTTGGCGGCTTTGGCAAATGAAAGCTGGTTGGCATCGTTGGTGACAAAGAGGGCAAACTTCAGCGCGGCTTCGGGCACGTCTGTATCTTTTGGGATCACCACATTCATGACCGCGACGTTTTTCTTACCAGTGTCGCCTGTAATCTGGGGCGCAGAAGCAGATGCTTTGGCGATCGTCGGTGCGTTTTTAGTAATGGTATTCAGAAACTCCGCACCCGATGCCAAAATAGCAGTTTGCCCTTGCTGATAGAGGTCGATCGCGTGGCGATGTCCCTCGGTGAGCGCTTCTTTGGGCATCAGTCCGTTTTTGTACAAGTCAACCCAGTACTGAAAAGCTGCTTTGCCTTTGGGCGTGTTGAACCCTGCTTTACCCTGTGCATCTACCAGATCCACTCCCATTTGCACAAACGATTCCAGCACTTCACCTGAGTCTTCGGGTACGAAGGTGGTGAAGAAGGCGTATTTGCCCGTTTTCTCTTTAATTTGCTTGGCAACCTGAGCCAATTCTGCATAGGTAGCAGGCGGTTTGCTGATACCAGCTTGTTTTAGCAGCGCGGTGTTGTAAATTGCAACTCGCGTCGTCAAATACCAGGGAATGCCAAAGCTCTGATCGTTGAGCGTACTGGCTTTCCAGATCTTAGGAAGGTACTGCTGCCGTGCTTCAGCGGAAACTGTGCCATCCAGCGTGAGCCAAGCGTTGCGTTGCGCCAGTTGAGAGGCAAAATCTGGGTTTAAGTTCACCACATCAGGCGCGGTTTTGGCAGAGACAGCGGTCAGAATTTTGCGCTGCATATCTGCCCAGGGCACATCGACCCACCGAACTTTAAGGGCTGGATTTTCCTGTTCAAACTGAGCAATGAGTTTGTTGAAATAGTCGGTGAACTCAGGCTGGAGCTGCATCGTCCAGAATTCTACTTCTTGCTTGCCTGAAGCTGTTTGCCCATTGTTGGCAGGAGGCGCACCTGTGCCACAACTAACGAGCCAACTAAGCAAGAAGCCCAGCAGCGAGAAAAGACCGACTTGTTTCCAGGTTTTTATCCGGCTCATTGCACGTATCGCTAAAGCGTTTATAAAGGCTAAGAGGTTTTGGGTGTAGCGTTAGATATGGATGACTTGACTGCGTTGTAGTTTAGGTGACGCTGGTCGATCGCCTCGTTTAGTTTAGAGGATGCGGTGCGGTTCAGGGACGATCGCTGCCAGAATCCGCCTTCAACCTCTCTCTTTGTGTAGAAGCACCACCGATCGAAGACAGATATGCTCGATCATCAAAGCATTGCTCCAACACTCAGCTCAGACGAGTAAGGACACGTATGAACATCCTACGCCTGACCGTTCTATCGGTTGCATTCGTTCCATTACTGTCACAAACTGTTTTTAGTCAGTCAGTGCCGTCTACAACGAACGTGACGCAGACGACGAATCAGCAATCTACAGGAACGAGCCAGTCGTCTTATACTTCACCAGGTACTAACTTGCAAACGCCGGGCGCAAGTGTGCAGACCCCCGGCGCAGGCTTACAAACTCCTGGAGTCGGCTTACAAACTCCCGGTGTAAGTTCACAGTCCACTGGCGTAAGTTCACCATCCACTGGTGTAGGGTCACAGTCTGTTGGTGTAGGGTCACAGTCTACTGGTGTCGGTCAATCGTCGTCTTTGGGGACGACCGGAAACGCTGGTACGACTCAGACGATTAATGGTCAACCAGTGCAGTCTTCGCCTTCAACAACTGGAACGACGGGTAGCATTCAGACACCAGCCAACGGTCAATCGATCGGACCGAGTTTACCTTCTTCAACAAAAGTTCCGGGTGCTGAACAAACCTTTGTAAACGGACGATCCACGGGAGTAACTCAGGTAGCACCCCCAATCAATCCTCTGGGGAATCAAACTGCGCCCTTTGGCTCAGGCGGCACTCAGGTAAGCCCTACTACGGTGCTGTATCCGCCTCAATTTGTTCAAGGTGTTGGGACGGCACCCATCCAGCCTCCTTCTGGCGTACCTGCTACTGGTACATCTGCTGGTACAGCACCGATACAGCCTCAGACTACACGAGGCACAGCGACCCGCAGTCTTTCACCGGGCGCAACGCAAGCCGCACCCACTCAGCTTCAGCCGGGGCAAGGCACGTTAGATTCGGCGTTACAGCAAGCGACCTGCGCTCAAAACTGGCAGCAAGCAATTCAGTTGGTCAACACTGCGATCGCCGCAACTCCTGCGGGTCAAGCAGGGTCTCGGACGCAACTGGTTTCATATCGAAGCCGCTTACAAACGCTTCAGAGCAAAGGCGTACGCGCATCGAATTGGGCGCAACAGTGCCGGGGCGGCAGTGTGGCGAATGCGTCAGGGCAGTAACGAAGGGAGCAGTGAGTTACAGACTGCTTTTTCTAATCGCCTGTAAAAGGTTTTGAATGGCAGAGGCATCGGCGGCCGTTGGATCAAAGGCAAGATAAGCTGCTAGGTCTTGCTCCGCCTCGGTTAAACGATCAAGGTGATAGTAGATAATGCCACGATCGCGCAACTCCGGCAGTGCGTTGGGAAAGAGCAGCAACAAGCGATCGATGGCTGCCAGCGTTTTCTCCAACTCACCACGGTTGCTGTAAACCACCTTCAAGTTTGTCAGCATTCGCGCCAGATATTGCCGGACACTAACCGCTTCTAGGAAGGCTGGCTTCAGGTCTACTGGATGCCCATAAAGTTGAGCCAGCCGCTCTTGACAATCCTGCGGGAACAGAATTTCGCCTTGATGAAATGGATCAACGCAAATCTCTGCCTCTGCAATCACTGGGCGAATCAGGAAGTGCCCCGGCATATTGATGCCTACCATTGGTAAGCCAACTCGCCTTGCGATCGCGAGATACACCAGCGACAGCGTAATGGGGATACCCGTACGGCGATCGAGCACCTCGTTGAGAAAGCTATTGCGCGGATCGTAATAATCCGCTGTGTTGCCCACAAACCCTAAATCGTCGTAGAGATAGCGATTGATCGTTTGGATGATTTTGAGCGGGTAGGATTCGTTGGGCGATCGCTCTTTTACGTCTGCTGCCATTGTGTCTAGTGCATTCAAATACCCCTCCACCTCCATCTCTGGATACTCTTCTTGCGCCAAGTACAGCGCCGCTCGTTCCAAATCAATTTGCTCGTCGGGTTGCTGAACTTCGCGGTGGAAAAACTGTCGTGCGAGAGGAAACTTCATGGAAGAGGGGAGTCAGTGGTCAGTGGTCAGTGGTCAAAGTTAACTCAAAACTCAAAACTCAAAACTCAAAACTCAAAACTCAAAACTCTCATCCCTCATCCCTCATCCCTCATCCTGCCGATAATCTCCTCCCGACCCATACTCCAGCGCTTGCAGCCAACGATGGCAGTAATATTGTGGCACTGGATCGAGCGTTTTGATCCAGGGTTCCAACCCACGCGCTAGTGGGTAAAGAGCGGTATAGCCCGCAAGATTGGCATAGTGAAGCATCCAATCAAGTAGCGTTGGCAGTCCCACCTGTGGTAAGAGTTTCAGCACTAAGGCAGGATGGCTGAGTGACGTTTTTAGAAGGGTTTGAAACAAAGGCGAAAATTGCACCACGTCTTGTAAAAACGGCTTGAGTATAGGGTCGCCCAACCGTTCCATTGCTTGAAAGACAGCCCCCAATAATTCATTGATCTGATTGGGATCGATCGTCTGGTTCACGCCCACACTCATCGATCGCTGAAAGAGCCAGGTAACCGCTAAATTTGGCTGATAGGGCTGCAACGGCGCTAAAGCTCCACGTTTGAGAGTATTGCTTTGTAGAGCTTCATGAATGCCTCCGGTGAGTCGCGCCAAGTGACGGATCATGGCACCAAAGCCGCCAAAGCTGAGCGGAGACTGGTTGCCACTGCTATCACCAACGGGCAAAATGTAGTTCCACTGAGGCTTGAGCGGATGACGATAGCAAGGGAAAAAGCCAAACAGCGCCCGCTTGAACTGAATTTGTTCTAAAGACACCTGCTGGTATTCGGGTAGGAGACGGAAGTAAGCGTCAAAAAGCGCTTCCAGGCTAGGACGATTGGGATGTGCATCTAAATAAGTAAACAGGTAGGTCGTGCGCCCATCTTTAGCCGGAAACGCTTCCCAAAAGTACTGGCACTGCTTTTGAATCGGTGTAATCGTTGCAATTAGGTCGCCAGCCTTGCTCTTGGGCATCCCTTCCGCACAGGTGCCAACCACCAGACAAACGGCATCCGGTTTGCCCTGCCGCGACTGCCGCACGATCGGCGAGAAATGTCCCATCGCATCCAATACCAGACGTGTTTTGAAGGCTTGCTGCCCAGCATTGACCGTCGCTCCATTAGGATGCACAATCGCGCTGTCAAAAGGCGTTTGCTCGAACAACTGACCGCCGTATGCCAAAAATTTCTGCTTCAGCGTTTCCAGTAGATACACCGGATCAACGCCAATGTTCAGCACATCTTTGACCCAAACATCCACACCACCCAAAAAGGAAAGGCGAGCCGGATTGTACTCTGTTGCGATCGCCTGTTGTAACTCCGCCTCCGTCAGCAATGCCAGGTCTACAAACACCTGCAACTCTTTGCGCGAGATGTTCCACTCCTGGTCGCGTCCCCGCAGCGTCCCGCGCTCAAGCAGTGCCACTCGCCAGCCTCGCTGTGCCAGCGCTGCCCCCAGCAAAATGCCCAGCGTACCACCGCAAATAACCACATCCCATTCAACCTCGATCGGGTCTTGGCTTTCCTGGACGACAGTTGGGACTGGTTGCGTGCCTTCTCTCAAAGATTGCCACAAAACATCAGTGCGTCGCAGCCCGTCTAAAGGGTTTCCAGCTATTTGAGAGAGAATCTGAGCAGTCAACGTCATGGCACCGGGCAGCAAGTAAAGGCTACTTTCAGCGTAGCGCGTTCACAAAAGTCTTTCAGTGCTCATATCTGTTCTCTGCCATCGTTTAGCTGTCTGCTTCAGATGTGAGAAGCTTAACCACCAGTTGCCCTCAATGCAACTGCCTTAAAACTCCCACTCCGTGAAGAGTTCTGCCACAGCCAAGGAAAACCCGACAACCAGCGCTTCTCCATCCAAACTGTCGCCAACGCGCAAAAACTGATCAGGTTTAGGCGCATGGTAGACCAACACATATTGTTCGTCTGGATTAATCACCCAAACAAGCTGAGCGCCATTCTCGAAGTATTCAACAATTTTGGTATGGATCTCTTCAACGGTATTGCCAGGAGAAAGAATCTCTACGGCTAAAGCTGGCGCACCTTGAAAGAAGCCTTTGGGTAGGCGTTTGAGTCCCTGTAAGCGCTCTCTAGAGACGAAAGAAACGTCGGGCGATCGCACATTTCCCGACTGCATCCGAAAGCCTGTACTGGAATCACAGACGGCACCTAGCTTTCTAGAGCGCACATACAGTTCCAATGCGCCACCAAGAAAAGTGCCAATGTTGCCATGCTCCATGCTCCATGCCAGCATTTCCCACAACCAACGCCCCATTGACTAACTCATACTTGTTGCCGTCATCAGGCAATGCCATGAAGTCCGCCTCTGTCCAGACTTTCTTGACTGCGGCTGTTTCAACTGCGGCTGTCATTCCAGGTCACTCCCGATCGTCGATAGTTTGAGTGTATCGCGTTCCCTCATGACCTCTTACCCACTCCCGATTCCCGACTCCCGACTCCCCACTTGCCGCAAACGCGATCGCGGCGTTTTGTCCACCGAAACCAAAGCTGAGACAAAGCGCTGTTTGGATTGCATTAGGCAACGGCTGAGTCACA
>JACMKO010000145.1 GCA_014380065.1 Leptolyngbya sp. ES-bin-22
CAAAGTTTCATCCCCTTCAAACAAAGTTTCATCCCCTTCAAACAAAGTTTCATCCCCTTCAAACAAAGTTTCATCCCCTTCAAACAAAGTTTCATCCCCTCCAAACTAAATTTCATCCTCCCCCAAGAGGAACGAAGGAGTCGGTCAGCCAGCCCTGTCATACCAAAGCTCGCCATCAACGCTACAGATGCGCCCTCACCCTAACTTTAATTTATGAGACCTTAGTTAGATATTCTGGCTGAAATCATCGTGCTAAGTTGCGATTTATACTTACCGTTGTTTTTAGAGGGGCATTGATGGAAATTAGTAGACGTAATTTGTTGAAAACAGCTTCTGTTTCAGGCGTGGTAGCAGCAGGTTTAGCAGCATCAGAAGGTTTTTTGCGTCCGCTGCTTGCCCAATCTGAAGCTGCTCCCGCGACAACAGAGATCGCTCAAACACCGACCCAAACTCGCAGCGGCGAGATGATGTATCGCACCCTCGGACGCACCGGAGAAAAAGTCTCTGTGATTGGCTTGGGTGGCTACCATATTGGAAAAATTGAACAGGAGTCAGAAAGCATTAAGCTCATTCGTAGCGCGATCGATCGTGGCATCAATTTCATGGATAATTCCTGGGATTACCATGATGGACGCAGCCACCGCTGGATGGGTGCAGCGCTCAAAAATGGGTATCGGCAGAAAGTCTTCTTGATGACCAAGATTGATGGTCGGACGAAAGCGGCGGCGATGCAACAAATTGATGAATCGCTCAAAGATTTGCAGGTCGATCAGCTTGATTTAGTGCAGCACCATGAAATTCTGCGCTTTGAAGATCCCGATCGTGTCTTCGGTGTGGGTGGTGCAATGGAAGCGGTTGTAGAGGCGAAGAAAGCGGGCAAGCTCCGTTATATCGGCTTCACAGGGCATAAGAACCCTCAGATTCACCTTCAGATGTTAGAAATAGCAGCGCAAAACGGCTTCCGCTTCGATACGGTACAAATGCCGCTGAATGCGATGGATGCTCATTTCAGAAGTTTTGAGAAACAAGTTCTACCCGTGTTGGTGAAAAACCAAATGGGAGTGCTGGGCATGAAAGCGCTCGGAGATTCGTATCTTCTTAGAAGCAATACGGTGAGCGCGATCGAATGCCTGCACTACGCCATGAATTTGCCGACCTCAGTGGTGATTACAGGTATCGACAGCATGAGACTTTTAGATCAGGCGTTTGAAGCCATCCGCACCTTTCAGCCGATGAACCAAGCGCAAGTCACAGCCTTGCTGGCGCGGACGCGTGAGGCAGCAGCAAAAGGACAATACGAGCGCTACAAAACTACGACCCAGAACGACAGTACAGCGCAAAACCCAGCCTGGTTAGGCTAGTTAGAGATGGTTCGCTAGTGATGTTCTAAATATGTTATTTCCGTTCTGTAGGGACGTTACATGTAAGACCAATTTGAATTGAAAAGACGACACATCTTGTAGGGGCAAGGCATTGCCTTGCCCCTACTTTAAATTGGTATAACGTCCCTACAGGACTCGTTTTGTGTTGCCCATAGCCTCTCAGCTCAAAAGATGGTGGCAACGCGATCGTCTCGCAGCATCTTTCAAAAGTGAGAGGCAAAAGTGTTTTAGCCTTTTTACCATGAGCGGGTAAACATTGAAAGCACCCATTACTAGAGCTATGGCAGTGAATCAAAACGCCTCTACTAGCCGCATCCGTTACGCCGTTGTTGGATTGGGTTGGTTTGCGCAATCCGCTGCACTGCCAGCCTTCGATCACGCAGAGAATGCTGAACTCGTGGCGCTGGTTTCGGATGATCCAACCAAGCGGGATGAACTGGGCAAGCAATATAACATTCAGCACACCTACTCCTACGAACAGTACGAGGATTGCCTCAACAGTGGTGAAATCGATGCTGTCTACATTGCGTTGCCCAACCACTTGCACCGTGAGTACACCGTTCGGGCTGCCAACGCTGGCATTCACGTGCTGTGTGAAAAGCCGATGGCTGTTACGGTCGATGAATGTGAGGCAATGATTCAGGCTGCTAAAGACAACAATGTCAAGCTGATGCTTGCCTACCGTTTGCACCTAGAAGAAGCAAATTTGCAGGCAGTGGAAACACTGCGATCGGGCAAAATTGGCGAACCGCGTCTCTTCAATTCTGTCTTCACTCAACAAACTGTAGCGGGTAACGTTCGCCTTGAAAAAGCCAAAGGCGGTGGCACATTAGACGACATTGGCATCTACTGCATCAATGCCGCTCGCTATTTATTTCAAGCAGAACCGATCGAGGTGTTTGCAACCAGCGCCAATAATGGCGAGGAACGCTTCAGCGAAGTCGATGAAATAACCAGTGCCATTCTGCGCTTTCCGGGCGATCGCTTAGCCACCTTTGCCATTAGCTTTGGCGGCGCTAAGGTTTCCACGTATCAAGTAGTTGGCACCAAAGGCGATCTGCGAGTTGATTCAGCCTATGGAACGGAAGGCGAAATCAAACACACGCTGACGATCGACGGTGAAAAGCAAGAGCGATCGTTTGAAGCGCATGACCAACTTGCCGCTGAATTTGTTTACTTCTCCGACTGCATTTTGCAGGACAAAGAGCCAGAACCATCGGGCGAAGAAGGCTTGATTGATGTGCAAATCATTCGGGCGCTTTACCAATCAATTGAAACAGGCAGTTTTGTACAACTTGATACGCCTGATCGCCAGCAGCGACCAACCACAAAACAAACGATCGAGCGTCCTCCCGTCCAAGAACAGCCCGAACTGGTTCATGCGGCTGATCCCTCTGGAAAAGCGTGATTTTTTGGTAGGGGCGCACAGCCGTACGCCCCTACTCATGACTAACAGTGCCGCGATCGCCTTTGCTCGTGAAGGGGCAGATGTGACAACTACGGATCTTGAAGACTGCCAGGGAGGAAGAGCTGTAAGCCGCTTACGCAGAATGCCGAACTCTAATTTCCGTGGTGCGCTTATGAGATAATGTTGTCTTTGCAGGAAAGCTCATGGCTGCCACTTACATTCAAGACGAAGCTGAATTTGATGCGCTCCTAGAAGCTGAGTCGCTGTTTGTTGTGGACTGCACTGCTACCTGGTGCGGACCGTGTAAGCTGGTTGCCCCGTTGATGGATCAACTAGCGGATGAGTATGGCGATCGCGCCAAAGTCTTTAAGCTAGACCTGGATGCCAACAAGCCTGTTGCCAAACGCTTTGGTATCCGCAGCATTCCTGCCGTTATGATCTTCAAGCAAGGCGAGCTGGCAGAAACGGTTGTTGGCGCTAAACCCTATGAGGAATTTAGCAGCGCTCTCGCTAAATATTTGGTGTGACGATCGCCCGACGTGAAGAATACCGGAGCGATCGCTAACCCATTCGACCTTTAAGCCAAAGCACCTACTTATACCAATTCTTTTTGAAGATGCATAGAAGCATGAATTGTAGGTTGGATTGAACAGCGTGAAACCCAACGCCAGCATCAGCTCGGTTGGGTTTCGTTGGATTAAACCCAACTTACAGTCACATATAGATTCATACGAAATTGGTATTCGATGAACGCTTTAAGCAGGCTTCGCCAACGTCATTGAATGAACAAAGCCTGCCCCTATAAACTAAAATCGGAAGTTCAAAGACTGCCAAACCATTGGCTATGGCACCACTATGCTAAGCGAACGCGATTAATCAAGATTGAGAGTTTCCTTAACAGCATCCGCTCCTCGCTCAAGAGCATTGCGCGTATTCTCGCCAACGTTTTTAGCGGCTTTTTTGGAGCTGTTGCTTGAACTATTTAGAAATTCTCTCTGACCATTTCTGCGACCGTTTTCAAATTCTTGGCGATACTCTTGAGTTGCGTCTCGAAGCTGATGGTACGACCCATTGATGTCTTTACTTTCACCTTTGACGTTAGAAATTTCGTTTGTTCCACGGTTCTCTGCTAAAGCCGTTTGGGTCATTTGACTGAACCCTATGCTTGTCAACAAGACAACGGTCAGGAGTAAAACAGTGAAGAATTTGCGTAGTTGAGGGATTAATTTCATGAGACTATCCTTTGTAGAAAAACGATGAATGTGTCCTCATTGCCGAAACGGTTAAAGACGTACTCAGGGCGTAACGTCATTTAAGAAGTCTTTTGTGCTTTGAGGAAGGGGTTCATCCAGATTGAGTTTGTCCCGAACGTTATCAGCCGCACGTTCGAGCGCATTCTTAGTACTGCTGGCTGCGTCTTTAGCTGCCCTTTTAGTGTAAGCAGAATCATCTTGCAGTTCTTTTTTGTAACTCTTAGCTTTTTGCTCCAGATTTGCTTTAGCTTCATCTGGGCTACTGGCTTGATCAATTTCGTAGGCAGCGACCTCAGGGGTAAGCGGGTCGGCGATCGCAGCACTAGAGAAATTGCCAACAAAAGCCGTGCTAAAGCATAGGGCAACTGCCAACAGACAAGCGCTAAAAAAACTACGCCACTGGGTTATAAGCATCACAAAACGGCTCCTTTTGAAAATCTCATTTGGATGGTGAAACTAACCTTACGCTTCTATAGCTTTAACAGCGCTTTGATACTCTGTCTCAGTCTCGATCTAGCAGCAGCGTGTGGGTACACACAAAAAAGCTAGCTCTTAGGCAAAATACCACTCTCAACTTTAAATCAAGCTCTACCTGACGGTTGACCTTCTGTAGTAGCGATTTCACCCGCCTCCATAAGCTGTTTGAAGCGGCTGAGTTCATCACCGATTTGCTGTTCGGGTGCTTCACCAAAGAGTTTCGCGAGAGCCGTTCCTAAAATGCCGCCAGGTGGATTGTACTCAGTAACAACTTTTACTTCCGTCCCCTGACCTTCAGGAGCAGGCTTGAAGCGGACAAACCCTGAATGATCGATGTCCGCTCCTTCAATCGATGCCCAGGCAATCAGCTCATTTGGGCGATCGTCCACAATATCAGCGTCCCATTCAATCTTTTGTCCCAGCGGGGCTTTAGCAACCCAGTGCGATCGCCGTGGATCAATCACCGTAATTGACTGAATATGCTTCATAAACGTAGGCAGTTGCTCAAAGTTATGCCAATAGTTGTAAAGTTCTTCGGCTGGTTTATTGATGGTGACTGTTTTTTCAACTCGAATTACTTTATTGATACCTACAGCTTCACCGATCGCATCAGGCAGGCTTTTCTCACTTTGCATACCGTGATACGCAAGGCTACCACCTGCCAGAGCGGTCAGTACGCCTCGTAGCGATCGCTGCTGCAACCCAAAGAGAACCATCGCGCTACCACCAATAACCGATGCCCACCGTTCAGTATCGGTGAGAGTGCTATCTGACGTTTGAGCGTTCTGTGGTGTCTTAATGTCTTCCATGATTTGTTTTCTCTACGATCGTTTTATGTGCAAATGGTTCGCTAGTGGCAGTCATTGTGCCCTAGTTAACCCTCCTGATTAAGCGCCTGAGCCGCCAACATGACCAGAAAAGCCGCTCCGAGTGCGGTGCCTGCTGCGGCACTCCAACCAAAGGCAGGATGTCGATCGAACCAATCTGTCACGCTAGGAACAGTTAGATTGCCAAAGTCACCTTCAACGCGATCGTTCTCTGGCACTGGAGCATAGAGATTATTGGGTGCCTCCGCTGACTTGAGTTCATTCGTTTTCTGCCCTGGAATGCCTGCAAGCACCAGTAAGGCATCAACTAATCCTGGCGAGAGCCGTTGCAACACGTCTAGAACTTTACCAACGTCGCCAACAATGAAATCACGCATAGGATGCTCAGCGGTGTAAAGTACGGCATCAGCCACTAGACTCGGTGCGTAGTAAGGCGGTATACCAGTGGGCTTGACACCCAATTTTGTTAATGCATTGTTGTAAAACGGTGTGTTAATTACCGCTGGCTTAATACTGGTGACGCTCACAGAGCTACCTTCATGCTGTAGCTCAACCCGTAGCGATTCAAGAAAGCCCTCAAGACCGTGCTTGGCACAAGAATACGAGCTTTGCAAGGGCAGCGCTCGACGACCTTCCATCGATGAAATGTGGATTAATGCACCCCGTCCTTCACGCTTGAGGTGAGGCAAGGCAACCATCGCGCCGTACACTTGCCCCATCAACGTGACATCAATCACTCGTTTGAATTCTTCTGGGGTGATTTGATCAAACGGTGAAATGACAGCAGTCGCAGAGGAATGAACCCAGGTATCTAAACGTCCATACGTTGCCACGGTCTTATCGGCGATCGCCTGCACTTGCTCAAACACAGCCACATCAGCCACGATCGCGGTTGCTTCTCCTCCTAACCGCTGAATTTCATCCACTAATGATGCCAGCCCTGACTCGCTGCGAGCCGCTACAACGACTTTTGCACCACGCTGGGCAAAACGAAGCGCTGCTTCCCGTCCAATACCGCTTGAGGCTCCAACGATCGCAACAACCTGCTGTTCTAATGGCTTAAGCTGCATTTCTGCTCCTTACAATAATCCAATGATGTGATACAACTCTGATGAGTCTAAATGAAGTTGTCAAAAGAGGGAGCAAACAAACCTTTCAGCTCTCCCCTAAACCCTACTAATGATCAGGACTACAACCGTCCATCAGGAGACGGAGCCGTTCTCTACCCAGAGAGGGAGCTGATGTGTACGAATGCTAATTGACTGACAAAAGTCTTGAAAGGCTGATGGCTCTGTTGCTCACTCGCCCGTGCTTAAAAGCCGGGCTAACGGTGCGAAACCCGTTTTAACGGGTTAAAAGACGCTTGCAGGCACAATTATTTGTAGGATGGGTAAAGCCGTTCCGGCATGCCAGAAAAGCGATAGTGTAACCCATGCGGGCATTGGGTTTCATGCTTCAACCCAACCTACGTCCAGCTTAGATTTAATTCCACCCACCTACTGATGACGAGCACGCTGACAGCGATTAACCAACCGTTATTGGCTATTGACCATTAGCTTTCGCGTAGATACCAACATGACATCCGATCCATTATGTGAGTCTCGTCCACTTCAAGTGGTGGTTTACACCGATGCACTGGGTATTGGTGGTGCAGAGATTAGCTTGGGACATCTCATTGCCAATGTATCGAGTGACATTGAGCTTACTGTCGTAGGGGTTTCACAGCTCGTTGTGGACGCGATCGCCGTTCAACGTCCCCACGCTCAGCAAATTGTACTGCCTGTAATGGGTATGCGCTCAATGCTGGCGCACATGACAACGTTTCATCGCTTGCAACCCGATGTTGTGCATATGAACTTGTGTACGCCGTGGGTCGGTGCAATCGGGCTGACTGCGGCGCTGTCATTACCTAAAGCACGAGTGGTGCGAGTGGATCAATTACCGTTGCGAACAACAGACGCGATCGACCTGTGGCGCACACGGGCTTTATCATTGCGTGTGGATGCTCATGTTGCTGTGGGTGAAGCATCGGCAAGACGCATGGAAGATTTTTATGCGCTCGGTCGTCACACTGTTCTGTCGGTGCCAAACGGTGTCCCTGATCTAGCAAGCAAGAGCACGTTGCCGAACGCGCGGCATGATGGGCTACTGGTTGGTAGTGTCGGTCGGCTGGATGCGATGAAAGCACACGATGTCTTACTGCGGGCGATCGCACAAGTAGATGATGTGTGTGTGGAGATTTTAGGTGAAGGTGAACAGCGTACAGCGCTAGAAAACCTGGCAGTTGAGCTTGGCATCTACGAGCGCATCAGCCTACTAGGATGGATGGAGCAGCCGCGCGATCGCTTGCCGCACTACGATGTTTTCGTTCTACCCTCACGGTCTGAAGGCTTTCCATTAGCGATCGTCGAAGCAATGTTGGCTGCACGTCCGGTGATTGCAACACGCGTGGGCAGTGTTGCAGAAGCCGTAAAGCATAACGAAACGGGAATTTTAATTGAAAAAAATGATGTGGATGGTCTTGCCGCAGCTTTACGTTGTTTACGAGATGATGCCGCGTTGCGCGATCGTCTGGGTCAACAGGGACGCACAGTGGCAGTTGAACATTTCACAGCGGTACAAATGGCTAAACGCTATGAGCAGATTTGGCAGAAGGTTCTATCGCTGCCGCGATCGCCCCGGCTTCACGTACCGCGTCCCCGTGATTGATGGCACCGACTTGCATCAAAGGCGGCTCATACAAAAGCTGCCAGCAAAACTCGGTTGGAGCTTAGCGCTAGCAGCTACGTTACTTGTCTAGAAAGGGAGATTAAGTCGAAACGACAGCAAACCTTAAGGCACGATGTGAAGCAAACGCACGACGCTGTAGCCAGCTAAATCCCATGCCAGATATGCTACAAAACCAATCATTGCAAGTCGTCCGTTCCATAATTCAGCTTGAGGAGTGAAGCCAAACAGAAAGGCATTCCGATCTTTACCGTTGTAAGCAGGGGCGAGTGTAGGGTCTAGAGTAACTTTAGTGGGTGATTGCATTGCTTGTGTCCTTCGTTCAGTTGGTTCCATTACTGTAACGATTGATTAAGTATGGTTACTCTATCAAAAGGGTTAAACTACTGCGTCATTTGTTGCGCCTTTTGTAAGTAGGGAGGCGCATTTAATCGTAAGACGCGATCGTCCCTTCCTAAAGCCTCAAACCGTTGATTAGCATGGGTTACACTGCGCTAAACTAGACTACATTTAATTCAACCCAACTATTTACAACAAAGCAAAACGCTGCTTGATAAGCCATGCCACATACATGGTGATACCAATTTAAAGCAGGACGGCTATAGATCCAATCGCTGGGTAGGGTCAAGGCATTGCCTTGTTGGGTAGGGGCAAGGCATTGCCTTGCCCCTACAAGATGTGTCGTCTTTTCAATTTAAATTGGTATCACGTGGATCATATGGCTAGTGACAGGTTCCTAACGAACAGGCAGAGAAGCCTGTAGCAGCGCCAATCCAGCCTCAACAACCTGTTCTGGTGCAATAG
>JACMKO010000146.1 GCA_014380065.1 Leptolyngbya sp. ES-bin-22
ATTTTCTTCAGATAACAGAGCAGCGATCGCGCCTCCGATGTCATCAGGAACACCGACGCGACCTAAAGCAATTTGTGACGCGATGAATTTGTTAATTTCTGGGTTGTCCCGGACTGCGCCACCGCCAAAATCTGTTTCGATCGCGCCGGGAGCCACCACGTTCACGGTGATCTGTCTTGATCCCAGTTCTTTTGCCAGGTAACGGGTTAAGACCTCGATCGCCCCCTTCGTGCTGGCATAAGCAGCATATCCCGGTAGGGTAAAACGAGCCAACCCTGATGAAAGATTAACAATCCGTCCCCCATCTTTAATCACTGGTAGAAGTTTTTGTGTGAGAAAGAAGACACCTTTCACCTGAATATTCATCAACTGGTCAAAATCGTCCTCGGTTGTCTCTACAAAAGGCTTATTGATGCCAATGCCAGCATTATTCACCAGAAAATCAAACTGCTCAGTCTGCCACGTATTTTGGAGTGACTGCTTAAGTTGTGCGACGAAACTATCAAAGGTTTTCGTGTTGGAAGTATCCAGTTGCAGGGCAACAGCTTTACTGCCCATTTCTGCGATCGAAGAAACCACACTGTTCGCTTCCGCCTCACTGCTGCGATACGTCACGACCACACCAGCGCCTTTTTTTGCAAGTGCCAAAGCGGTATTTTTGCCCAGTCCTCGGCTGGCTCCCGTAACCAAAGCGATTTTTGTATTACCTTGCATCATTGCCTCATGCTGATCTTTTAGGATGAGTTCATCGTAGGCTTGCAAAGCTTTTCTTCAAATACACAAACCTTGCAGATGATTGCCTAATCCTCTCAAGTGAGTCATCGGACAGGAAGAAATATTTCCTATAATGAGCGCAAGAGCATAGTTAAATCAGTCAGGAATCCAGCATGGCGATTGAAACGGTAAGCCACGAGGCGGCGATCGATAAATGTAGAGAACTGGCGGCATTAGTCGATCGCCACACCAACGATAGGGGCAACGGTGTTCATGTAACCCAGATTAATCAGTTGGAATTTATCCGAGAATCTGATACTTCTGCCACAATTCAGGGAGTTACCGAACCAATTCTTGCCATCGTTGTTCAAGGCGAAAAAGAAGCGTTGCTGAATGAGAAAACCTATCGGTACGGCATCGCTCAGTATCTGGTAGTTTCTGTGGATTTGCCACTGAGTGGACGTGTGATCGAAGCAACACCTGCTCAGCCGTATCTAGGATTCAAACTAAGTTTAGATCCCGTTCAGCTTTGTGACATTATTGCTCAAACCAACTCAGGTATAGATAAGAAAGAATCAGTGAGAGGCTGGTTCATCAGCGATGCCGAACCATCGTTGATCGATTGTGCGATTCGACTGACACAGCTTTTAGACACACCACAGGATATTTCTTTCCTAGCACCGATGATGATGCGCGAAATTTACTACCGTCTTCTCGTCGGTGAACAAGGCGAAGCGGTTCGCCAGATTGCTACGTCTGGCAGCATCATGCAGCGCATCGCTGAGGTGATCAAACGGATCAAGGCTGATTTCACTAAACCGCTGCGGGTTGACGATCTCGCTGAGCAAGCCAATATGTCTGCTTCCTCATTCCATCGCCATTTCAAGGCAGTCACTTCCATGAGTCCGCTGCAATATCAAAAGCAACTCAGATTATTGGAAGCACGTCAGCGAATGCTTGCTGAGAACGCCGATGCGACTCATACAGCCTATCAGGTGGGATACGAGAGCGCTTCACAGTTCAGCCGCGAATATGCTCGGATGTTTGGTGCGCCTCCTATGAAAGATATTGAACGGTTACGAACTGCTTGAGCAATGCAACAATTCTCAAATTGTTAGATCTGGAGGTCAAACTTTAATTGAGCAGCCTCACGCTACTTTATGGCTTGCAAGTTCTTGAAAGTACTGCTGTAGCGATCGCGGTTCTCGTCCGAGGATTGCTCGCAACACGATCGCATTCCCGCCCGGAAAACCAAACTGGTCATAGTCTTCGTACATCACCCGCAGGTTCTCGCGCAGCCCTTCCGGGATTTGTGCAGCTTGCGCCCACTTATCGAAGGAGGATTCACCAGCCTCAATGGTGCGCCCGATCGCCGCGCTGATCATCGCCACAAGTTCTACGCGGTTGACCATGCCTGAAGCGCATAGCTCAAACGTTCCATAGCCCAACTCATTGCCTGTTAATGCGATCGCCGCCACTGTTGCCACATCGCGGTAGTCCACATAGCACGCCTTTGCCAGCTTAGAGTAGGGCAACGAGAAGCGTCCTTGCCGGATCACCGCATCCCAGCTCGCCGCGAAGTTTTGCATAAACATCGCAGGTTGCAGTACGGTGAATTCCATCCCCGACTCGTACATTGCCTCTTCAACCGGGCGTTTGGCGGCATGATTGCTCAACTTGGAGATCGACGGATGGTAGACACCAGAAAACACAAATTTCTGTACGCCACATGCTTTGGCAGCCTCGACCATCGCCATACCCAACTCCGCTTCATCAGGTGCGAAGGCTGGATTAATGTGAAAAACACCGTCCACGCCTGCCGCCGCTGCGCGGAGACTGTCCGGATCGCCAAGGTCGCCGATCGCCGTCTCGTCTGCACCTTGCTGGCGCGCCGCTTCAATTTTGCTCTCGTCACGCACTAAGGCGCGAACTGTAGCACCCCGCTGTTTCAGTTCGGGCACAACAAGGCTAGCGTATTTGCCAGTAGCCCCTACGACCAATGCTTTCATCGTTTTCTCCTGATTGTTCTGAGTCTCGCTGTAAACATTTTACTAATCTTCTGACTAGACCTCGGATGTGCGTTCATCTGGTTTTGCCCAGTCGCGATCGCTCAGATAGGATTCAAAGTCGATCGGGATAGGAAAATCGTGTTCCAATTGTGCTAAATCCGCGATGTATCCAACGTTCTCAAACCAGCGATACATGATGGTCACTTCTTCTCCGGCTTGCTGCTCGAACGCTTCAAACGGAATTTGCTGGTAGTTGACA